>CAZJIR010000056.1:5951-10863 GCA_964546095.1 uncultured Pirellulales bacterium | reverse complement strand
TGATTCTCACGCTATATTCGGCGGTGAACTTTCCGGGCACTTCTACTATCGCGACAACTATTATACCGATTCGGCAATAATAACTTTAGTACACGTGATAAATATTGTCAGTTTAGCCGATGTACCGATTAGCGATTTGATAAAGCCGTTGCGAAGATATACCAGCAGCGGCGAAATAAACTTCGAAGTAGAAGATAAACAAGCCAAAATGAACGAGCTTGCAAGAAGATACAGTGACGGTCAAATCGACCATTTGGACGGCGTCGCTATCGGTTTTAAGGACTGGTGGTTTAATTGTCGGCCGAGCAACGCCGGGCCGCTTTTACAGTTGAATTTAGAAACCATAAACAAAAAGCTGCTCGAAGAAAAGCTGTCTGAAATTAAAGACCATCTCGGTAAGCCAGTCTGATTTATCCACGCTGTAATTTGCAAGTGGTTTTCCTGGCTCGCACCATAAAGTAACAACACATACAAAAAAAGGAAAAAATGGAAGTCCATACAAAAACATTCCAAACACCGAATGGCCTGGTTGAAGGGGTGCAGACAAGCTGGACCGGATTCGGTATTTTATTAGTTACCGGCTCGAAAGGTTTCCTGGCTTGTCCTGCGATTGACGTCGATGCCTGTGAAAGATATGGCGTCGCCGCAGCAATAGTCGAAAGCACTCCGGACAATCCGATAGGCACATTAGAGCGTTTTCCGAACCGTAAAGTTACAAAGGCAAATCTAAAAGCGCAGAGCCTGGGTATCAAAGAAGATATGGAAGTCACAGATGCCTTCGCCCTTATTGCGTAAGGTTATGTAGATACGGATAAATATACTGAGAAAAAACAGGAGATGATTATGAAAAAAGAGCGCCTTTCTCGTCGGGGATTTATAGCCGGCAGCGGTGTTGCTATCGGTTCAGCTATAATCGGCAGCCGGACAGCTATCGCATTTGATACAAATAAAAACGGTCCCATGCGTAAAGAGTCATTTAGCTATTGTCTTAATACCGGCACTATTCGCGGACAAAATCTCAGTCTGGAAAAAGAAATCGACATCACAGCCCAGGCAGGTTATGACTCTATAGAGCCCTGGAGCAGTACAATCAATGAATATGTCAAAAACGGCGGCAACCTTAAGGACTTACGCAAACGCATCAGCGACCTCGGACTAACCGTCGAAAGTGCTATTGCCTTTTCCCAATGGATTGTAGATGACGATGCTGCACGGGCCAAAGGTATGGAACAAGTCAAGCGGGACATGGACGTATTGGCGAAGATTGGCGGCAAACGCATTGCGGCACCACCTGCCGGAGCAACGAGAGAGGCAGGTCTGGACCTTATGAAGGCAGCGGAGCGGTACCGGATGCTGTTGGAGCTTGGCGATGAAATGGGCATCGTGCCGCAGGTCGAGGTTTGGGGCTTTTCAAAGAACCTGCACCGATTAGGCCAGTCGATGTTCGTAGTGATTGAAAGCGGCCACCCTAAAGCCTGCCTATTACCCGACGTCTATCATATTTACAAAGGTGGCTCGGACTTTAACGGTTTGAAACTGCTCAGCCCCCAAGCTATGCAGGTCTTTCACCTGAACGATTATCCCGCCAATCCGCCTCGTGAGACAATAACAGACCGTGACCGTGTCTATCCCGGTGACGGCATCGCGCCGTTGACGCAAATTATACGAGACCTGCATAAAAATGGCGGCCGAACCGTGCTTTCGCTGGAGTTGTTCAATCCAACTTACTGGAAGCAGGACCCGCTTGAAGTAGCGAAGACCGGCCTTGGGAAAATGAAGGCCGCAGTAAATAATGCTTTAGGCTTAAGCTAACGGCCTGATATAGTTATATCATTACGCTCATAACATAATGTTTAATAAATGCGGAGTTAAATACAGAAAGAGAGGAAAAATATGAAAATCAAAAAGTACTATCTCATCCTGGTTGTTTTTGCCGGAACCTTATGCGCTCCTGCTCTGGGTCAAACAGAGTCACTATCGCCCGAAGATAAACCCTTTTTGATTGGCCGGCCTTACCCGACTCTTGTGGGAATAAACGAGGTGAACATTTTTATTTTGCCATCAGGCAACGAACCAAATATAAATGAGCTGAATTGGACAGAACTCGAAACAAAGCTAACAAACAAACTCACAAAAGCCAGCATAAAACTCAGCCCCGGAATTGCAGGTAATAATTTGAATATTTCAGAGTTCAGAGTGTATATAAATATGCTCAAACTCGAAGAGCTGCAACAGTATGTTTTCCACATCCAAACATCATTGTCAAGAGCAGTTTACTTGATGGAACAACAGAGCCTGGCTTTCAAAACCGATGTCTGGAAAGCTGTTCCAGTAATGCAGACAGCATCAATAAAACAAATGCCGTCTGAAATTACTAACACAGTGCTGGAGCAGGTTGAAGCCTTTATCCAAGCCCACAAAGAAGCAAACAAGCAGGTCGGGCAGTCTTCTAATATTGGTACGAATACAACTTATTCACCAACTACCTCAGAAAAACAAACTATACCAGCCATAAAATCAAGTGTGGCCGGATACAGATACGTAGCTTCTAAAAACAGTAAGATATTTCATAAACCAAATTGCCGCTCAACAAAAAGAATCAAGCCGGAGAATCTTGTAGGCTACAATAATAGGGAAGCAGCTATCAAATCCGGTAAAAGACCGTGCAAAACATGTAATCCATAAGACGTATTTTACGCTTCATAATAAGAGTAGATGTCAATAGAAGATATTTATAAAAATACACCGCTTGAGCAAATCCCGTGGAACAATGAAACTCCGCCGGAGCTTTTAGTTGAATTAATTGATAGTGGCAAGATACGCCCCTGCAGGGCTATTGATTTAGGCTGTGGAGCAGGTAATTACGCGGTCTATCTTGCCTCCAGAGATTTCGATGTTACGGGAGGTGACTTATCACCAACAGCTATAAAAATTGCCAAAGAAAACGCAGAAAGAAAAGGAATTAAATGTAATTTTATCGCCGCAGATGTTGTCGAGGAGCTTGATAAAATTAACGAGGCCTGGGATTTTGCTTACGACTGGGGTCTGTTACATCATATACTTCCTGAACGAAGGCAAAAATATGTTGAAAATGTTTACCGGATACTTAATCGAGGGGGCAAGTACCTTTCTTTATGTTTCAGTCAACAGGATACAGGCTTCGGAGGCTCGGGTAAATTCAGAGAATCATCGCTGGGTACCGTTTTGTATTTCTCATCTGAAGATGAGCTGAGAGAACTTTTTGAGCCGTACTTTGAGATAATTGACCTGCGAACAATAAAAATCAGCGGCAAATTTGAACCTCACGTTTTTAATTATGTTTTTATGGAAAGAAAATAAATCGCGGGTTGCCAGAATAAAAAATTGACGATGAGACTTCAGTTTATAACCTGTAAAGTAATGCAGAGGGAAGCATATTTTTGTGCGGCCCGCTCGGAAAATACCGTTGATGTAGTTTTGATGGAGCAGGGTCTGCACGATGAGCCGGAAAAGCTTCGCAGTGAAGTTCAAAAAGCTCTCGATAATATCTATGACATTCAGGGACGCCCATATGACGCTTCACTGCTCGGCTATGGTCTTTGCAGCAACGGTATCGTAGGCCTGTCGGCAAAAATCCCCGTTGTTGTGCCGCGTGGCCATGACTGCATCACACTTCTGCTTGGTTCGAAAGATGAATATCAGGAATACTTCGATTCTCACCGCGGCGTTTATTGGTACAGCATCGGCTGGATAGAGTCCGGCAAGCAGCCCAGCAAGGAACGCTATGAAAAAACGCTTAAAGAGTATAAGGAAAAATACAGTGATGATAATGCTCAATACCTGATGGAACTCGAGCAAAACTGGATAAAGGAATATAACTGGGCGACGTATATTGACTGGGGGCTTGCAAATTCCGAAGACTATAAAGATTATACTAAACGCTGCGCCGAATTTCTTCACTGGAACTACGATGAGCTCAAGGGCAGCCCCGTTCTTATGCAAAAGCTTGTTGACGGCCACCGGCACGATGGCGAGTTTTTGGTTGTCAAACCCAACGAGAAGATTTGTGAGGACCTGACGAACGACGGCATAATAAGAGCCGAGAAGAAACGAGAATCTTAAAAGGTGTTTTATGGGTTCAGTTACAATAATGGTAATAGCTGTCGGATTGGCAATGGACGCTTTTGCGGTATCAATTGTCAGCGGTAGTGTATATACACAACTGAAAATAAGACACGCCTTGCGTATGGCGATTTTCTTCGGCGGCTTTCAGGCATTTATGCCGTTAATAGGCTCTCTGGCAGGCCTTAGCATAAGAGAATATATAGCAGATTATGACCATTGGGTCGCCTTTGGTCTTTTAGGTACCGTCGGATTTAAAATGATTTATGAGTCTTTTAAAATCGAATCGACCGAGAAGAATTTAAATCCCTCGAATATCCTTGTTTTACTGGCTTTGTCTGTTGCTACGAGCATCGACGCCCTGGCGATAGGCATTACACTTTCACTTATAGTCAGCTCCATTGCTATTGCGGTGATAGTAATAGGGCTGGTAACATTCGTGCTGTCGTATCTTGGCGTGTTTATCGGTAAAAGATTCGGGCACTTTTTCGAAGGCAAAATCGAAGCCATCGGGGGGTTCATTCTTATCTGTCTTGGGGTAAAAATACTTATCGAGCATCTGGTTTTCTGAGCGGCTCTTGCAGTTGCGTATGAAAACAATATAATAAACAGCACTTATTCAAACGGTAATTATCTATGGGTTCAAAAGTATATTTTATCAAAGCCTCAATCAAAGACGGTGAACATTTAATTTCAAAAAAGGCACTTAAACTATTTAAGGCCGGCGGTTTTGCAGGATGCTTTAAGGAAAACGATTTTACAGCGATTAAAGTTCACGTCGGAGAAGATGGTAACAACACATACATAAAGG
>CAZJIR010000056.1:0-5941 GCA_964546095.1 uncultured Pirellulales bacterium | reverse complement strand
CATAAAGGCCCCATGCATTAAGGGCCTGGTGGATGAACTGCTTAGATTGAAAACCAAGCCATTTTTAACCGATACCACCACTTTGTATGTCGGACAAAGACATAATGCAATAGACCATGCAACTTTAGCCGCAAAGCATGGTTTTAGCCTGGAAGGTTTAGGGATACCATTCATCGTGGCGGACGGATTGATTGGAATAACTGAGACATCAGTGAGAATCAACGGTGAAGTAGATAAGGAAGTTTTTATTGCCGACGATATAGTCAGATGCCAGTCGATTCTTTCGGTTGGCCACTTTACCGGCCACGTTGCAGCATGCCTCGGAGCTACGCTGAAGACCCTGGGGATGGGTTGTGCAAGCAAAAGGGGAAAATTGAAACAGCACGCCGCCCTTAAACTCAGTATAAATGATAACTGTACACGATGCGGCGTATGTTATGAGCATTGTCCCGCCGATGCGATCACTCTTGGCGATGTCAAGGCACACATCGACCAGGACAAGTGCATTGGCTGTGCAGAGTGTACGGCAAGATGCAGATTCGGGGCTGTTCAATGCCATTGGGGCAGTGAAGACCAGATTATGCAAAAAAGCATGGCGGAACATGCTCTGGGGGCGCTGAAGGGCAAAGAAAACAAAGCCGCATTTTTTAACTTTTTATTATCGATTACCAAAGATTGCGATTGTTTTGATACCCCGAATATGCATAAAATAGTTGATGATATAGGTATAGCTGCTTCTACCGACCCTGTGGCCGTTGATAAAGCAGCACTGGATTTTGTGCAAAACAAAACCGGTCGGAAGCTGGCAGAACTGTTGGGAAACGACGAACTCGACCCGCATTACCAAATTGAACACGCTGAGAGAATCGGCATGGGAAAAAGTAATTACGAAATCATAGAAGTTGATTAGCGCTTGAAAGTAAATTCGAGGATTCGGTATGTCCTTAGGACAAATAATAAGAAAAAAGCGTGAGCAGTTAAATCTGACCCTGGACGATGTCAGTAATCGCATTGGTTTTTCCAAACCGTATCTTTCCACCATTGAGACCGGCAAGGTAAAAAATCCACCTAGTGACGAACTGTTGACGAAGCTCGAGAAGATACTCCAGTTCGAGCCGGGCCTGCTTCTGCATATTGCTCATATAGAAAGGTTACCTTCTGATATTCGTCAGGAATACGAATCCGCCGAGGCTGAAAATCAGAAATGGCGAAAGATTATCAAAAACTTTATTCATGAAAAAGCTGATGCAAGCAAACTCGGTGAGCTCCTTGCTAAAAGTGATTTGAATATTGAACAGGAAAAATTACCTTTGGCGGCCGGTCGGTTAGTACCTGTTATCAACAAAGTTTCAGCAGGTTATCCAACAGATTTTGACGACCTGGACTACCCTGTCGGAATCGCCGACGATTATATTCGTTGTCCGGACCTGCACGACCCGAACACTTTTGCCGTTCGGGTTGTTGGTGATTCGATGGAGCCGAAGTTCCGCGAGGGTGACATAGTGATATTCTCACCAGCGGCCGAGGTGCATAACGGAGATGACTGCTTCGTTCGTTTTGCATCACCGCACGAGACAACATTTAAGAGGGTTTTTTTCGAATCGGATAATAATATACGCCTTCAGCCGAGAAACGAAAAGTATTCCCCTACAATCGTTGATGGCAACCGCATTAACGGCCTGTACCGGGCTGTAATAAAGCACGAAAAGCTGTAGAGAAAAAGCCTTTTTTCGCCTTAATTAACTGATACTTTGGCCGGCAACAGCCAAAACCAAGGCAAACACTTTTAAAGCGCCGGCTTGTTTGAGAGTCTTTGCGCACTCATTCAACGTCGCACCAGTTGTTTTGATATCATCAACAAGACAAATGTTTCGGCCGGTTAATTTATGTCTATAACGGACGGCAAAGGCCCCGGCAACATTTTTAGCACGCGCAGTGACGCTTGTCATAGTTGGTTGAATTTTAGTTCGACGTATTCGTACAAGGTCCGTACTGATTTTCGCTGTTGGATGCTTTAATTTCCTGATTAAAACCTGCGATTGATTATAGCCTCGAACCAGCCGTCTCGATAAGTGCAGTGGAACCGGAACGAAAAGTTCTATATCATTATAAAAATCACTTCCCTGCAGAGCGGCATTAGCTAACAAGCTTAGTGCCGAATCCAGCTCTGTTCGGCCTTTTTTAAAAGACAATATCATCTGTTGCAGTGCCTGGCTATAAACTCCGCCGCGTGCTATCCGGTCAAAATTAAACTCTTTTCCCTGGCAATCAGGACAGGCGCCATCCAACAAAGCAAATTTACCGGCATCCCTTCCACAGCGCCTGCAGTAATCGGCTCCTGTACAGGCCAGAAGCTGGGCCCAGCAATTCTTGCACAGGTTATCATCAGTTTCACAGATGTTTATGCCGCAATTAATACATACTGCAGGCCAAAGAAGCTGATGTAGGCTTTGCAAAGTAAAGGTAACAGCTCTTTTTGGTTTTATTGTATCCACGGCAGTCATTATAAAAAGGTAAGCCGGGATTAACCACTTAGAAACGACCAAATTCGGCATTTCGTTGACGGACAGCATAGAATTCGCCATTATAAGGAAAAGTGGTCGCATCTTCAGCTATTCTGATGCAAAAAGGGCTTTCAAAGATAATGATTTAAACTCAAGTTTTTTATAAACTCTATACTGACATAATGTTATATCACTCTATCAAGCCATGAATACGCTGTTTTCAGGAATCCAGCTTGACTTTCACCGTCCCGTCCATTACAATTGATATAATTAATAATTGTCTTATGGCAAAATCAGTAAAAACAACCGGAAAGAAACGGAAAAAATCCTCAAAAAAGGTTGTCAGGGTCAAAAGCAAAAAGGCTTTTAAAAGCTATCAGCAGGCTATTGACTACCTGTATGCGAGGACCGACTACGAAAAGCAGGAACGTCTGCGCTATAATGTTACGACGTTTAACCTTAAAAGGATGGAAAAACTGCTGTCGTTGGTGGGGAATCCCCATACAAAAATTAGTACAGTCCATATAGCCGGAACAAAAGGAAAAGGCTCAACAGCCACAATGCTGGGAAAAATGCTCGAAGCAAACGGCTATAATGTCGGTCTATACACATCTCCCCACGTAGTGCACCTGCATGAGCGGATTACCTATAACTCAAAAATGATTAGTGAAGAGGAAATGTGCGGTTTGCTAAATCGCATTTATACTCCGGTCGAAAAGATATCAAAGACCGACCCGCCTACCTTCTTTGAGATTATGACGACTTTGGCATTCATGTATTTTGTCGACAAGGCGGTTGATATTGCAGTGATAGAAACCGGTTTAGGCGGCAGACTTGACAGCACAAACGTTATTCGGCCCAAGGTCATCGGCATAACCAGCCTCAGCATCGACCATCAAAACCTGCTTGGTGAGACAATTGACAGCATCGCAAAAGAAAAAGCGGGTGTTTTAAAGCGTGGTGTCCCTACTATTACCGTTCAGCAGGAACCGGCAGCGATGCGTGTACTAAAATCGCAAGCCACCGCTATTAAAGCACCTTTGAGTGTCACCGGCAGTGATATCGATTTCTCGCATCGATTTGAAACCTCGCGAGAACATGGTCCACACACAAGAATTTGCCTGACCACACCAACAAGTAAATTTGAGCATTTGCGAGTGCCCCTGCACGGTAAACATCAGGCAATCAATTGCGGCCTGGCTCTTGCTATGCTGGATAAACTTAAAGCAAGCGGCTATAAGATAGACAACGAAAAGGCTGCTGAGGGGCTTTATAAAGTTTCGCTGACCGGCCGTATGGAGATGATTTGGAACGACCCGAGAATTATGATTGATGCCGCTCACAACGCCGCGAGTATTCGGGCCCTGATTTACGCGATAGGTCAGAATATTCCTTATGATTCCATGATAGTAATCTTCGGTTGCAACAGCGACAAGGATGCCAGAGGAATGTTGGAACAATTACAATACGGTGCCGACAAGGTAATTTTCACCCGCAGCAACTCGGCCAAAGCAATGTCACCGGAAGATTTAGGCGATATGTACGCCGAGATATGCAACAAAATGTACCAGACCGCCTCCAGTTTAGGCCAGGCGCTGCAGCTTGCCAAAAGCGCTGTTAGCAAAGAGGACCTGATTTGCATTACAGGTAGTTTTTATCTCATTGGCCAGGCTAAAATGCGCTTCCAGTCTAAACAATACAGCACGACATAACTTTTACTGCTTCGCCACTACTCAGTGATTTAGAACCTTATTCTTTCCCGATAGTCATATTCTCAATTGTCTGGGCTGTCTGTTACATTTTCAACTCTAATACTAAGCGGGTCGGCATAAATAGTTGTCCCAAACTCATCGCTAACCATGACTGTCCAGTAAGTAGTCTCAAATGGAAACTCTGTTATCACTTCATCCGGCGGCTCCGGTGTGTCGGAAACAAGGTAATCCAAACGGTCGGGAGCGGCACCAAATAAAAGCCGATAGCTAACAGCAGTATCGTTGGTTTGGCAACTCAATACTGCTCCGTCAGCACCCATGAGCGCTCCATCTTCAGGACCAACAAGCTTTACTTCTTCCGGTAATCGACCAGGATGTAAAGATGCATCATAGAATCTTAACACATTTGTCTGAGGGTCCCACTCAAAATGATAATTGTCAACATCAGCAGATAACTGAAGATTTTTAGCCGGCCCTGCAACGGAAATATAAAAGCCGGCTGTAAGGCCACCGTTGTAAAGAGGCCTGCGACGAGCCCCGCCTCCGGGATTGAAGGACTGTTGATACCAGTTCAACGGTGTCGAATGGTTGGCGTTAGGCGCCGGAAATCGAATATTCAACGTACCGGGATAATATCTTCCCTCTGTCGCATAATAATTTTCAATCCAGCACGGCTCTCCATCCACTCTGCTGGCAAGAAATCTTGCTATATCATCCGAATAATCACGACAGGTCGCATCCAGAAGCGAGATGCGATTCACAGCGAAGCGAGCGTCGGCGTAAGTCTCATTTATACGATTAGCAATATCTATAGCCGGCATGCTGCCTGTGTCAAATCCTATCGTCTGGATCGGCTGTACGTAATTCGGCGCTACACTTGACAGAAAGACAATAAGCGGGTCGGCATATCTGTCGTATGGCGGCTCATAAGAACTAATAGTGAGAAAATTAACTTTAGCATACCATTCATCGGGCTCGGAAAAGACCATACCACCCCCAACCTCACAGTTACCTCCACCGAAAGCCACCATTGTCGGCTTATCCGGGTCAAAGGGAGGATTCGCCATGAGAAAAGAAGCATTACCGAAATCGGGTACGATTATTACCTCCACTGTGTCCGGTTCACTATCCATGTCCCCATCACTGACAGTTAGTTCAAACTCACATCTTTGAATCTCATTTGTTTGGGTAAATCCACTGACTGTAGGCATTACAGTATTTTCATCCGTAATACTAACAGATGGGCCGGATATCTGCTGCCATTGATAGCGGATCTCTCCAAAGGCATCAGGGTCGAAAGAACCGCTTCCATCAAGAACCACCGGGTCAACGCCTGCATATCGAGGCAATCCGACATCCGCTACTGGTGCATGGTTGCCTATAACAATACCAACCTCATCAGGTTCGCTATCGAGTTCGCCATCACTCACTATCAATTCAAATACATACACACCAAGCTCAGAGGGAACAAAAGTAGGTGCATCCGAACTTGCATCAATTAAGTCAACCGCAGGTCCGTCCGTTTGACTCCAGCGAAAAGTCACAGGATCTCCGCTGCGGTCATAAGAATCCCTGCCTTTGAGCCTAATCAATTGTGGAATCGAACTATGTGACTGGTCGGGGCCGGCGTCGGCAATCGGCGGCAGGTTACTGGCAATAATTATCACTTCATCAGGCTCACTCATATTCAAACCATCGCTAACAACAAGCTCAAAGCGATATTCA
>CAZJIR010000055.1:0-10929 GCA_964546095.1 uncultured Pirellulales bacterium | reverse complement strand
CTAAGCTCACATTTGTTCTGGTTACAATAGTCACGTGCCCACAGCAACTGTTCCAGTCCTTCACCGTCAATAAATCCCACACCACTCATATCAAGCACAATACCAGTTTTATGTTTTGCGATTATGTCAGTGATTGTACTCTGAAATAATTCAATAATATCACCATCCAGCTCACCCTGCAGCTCAACAACCGTAACCTCATTATAATCCTGTTTTTTGACTTTCATCTAATAAGTGTCCCCACAGCAGCAGCACCATATTCTACATAACCGCTGCCTCCATAAATTTCGTTAAAGCCATTCTGTATAATATCCCAGAGCCGACTGATATCACTGTCAAGAAATACTCTACCGATTTTCTCATCAAATTGTGTGCCCAATCCTTTTTCTATTTCTTCAAGCGCTTGTTCCACCGACATCTCATCTCTATAAGTTCGCTTTGATGTCATTGCATCAAAACTATCAGCTAATCCGACAATTTTGCCCGTTAGCGGTATCTGTTCACTGACCAAACCGTTAGGATATCCTTTGCCGTCAACTCGCTCATGGTGACATAATACGCCCGGAACAATATCACGCATTTGTTTTATTTCATGTAAAATGCCCGCTCCTATTGACGGGTGCTGTTTTATAAGGTTGAATTCCTGCTCAGTTAATTTGCCCTTCTTGCATAATACCGATTCCTCTATTCCTATTTTCCCGATATCGTGCAGCAATCCGGCTAAATAAATCTTATGTATTTGCTCTTCTTCAAACTGTTCTTGCTCGGACAACCTTTCAGCAATCCACCGAGAAATAAAAGCAACTCTTTCAGAATGACCATGTGTGTATGTGTCCTTGGCATCAATGCTGCTTGTCAACGCTTTTAATGAACCAATGAATAATTCCTTAAGGTCCCTAAACAGCCTGCCGTTTTCAATGAACACTGCACATCCGCTGGCTACGGAATTAAACAGTTTTATGTCGGTACTGTCGAAATCCTGTTTGCCGATTCTGTTAATCGCAACCATAAGACCCATTACGCACGTGCCATTCTTAGTTCTCCCTGCAAAAGTTGATTCCGGTTTTTCTTTACCACATAAGGGAACTGCAATAATATTTCTTATATTGCTCGGCCAATTATATTTGAAATCCGAATCCACCTCGCTGTCCAGCAATGCCTCTTTGCCATCGTTTATTTCTTCTATCAATCCACTATGTAAAATATCAGCCGTCTGTTCATCTATATCTATTAATCCCGAACCCGCAGTTACAGCCAGTTGCTGCTTATCATCTATCGTCTTATCCAGTAATATCGCGATGCCTTCGACAAACACAATCTCCGTTAAGCTGTCACAAGCCATCTGCAGAAAGTTGGCGTCCGACTCGGTAACCTTCATATTCGTACTGAGCTTGTGAAGCAGAACTAATTCCTCGTATGTCTGCGCCAACTCACCACCGACCATTTCAATTTGCTTTTCAGCTTTAGTCTCAGCCTGCAATTTCTCCGTTAAAAGCTCAAGCATTTCAGCTAAATATTCGATGTTGGCCAGAACAGGATTACTCTCAACTATATTATCGAGTAACTGTGCGCCGCCTTCGGAAGACGATTTATCACCCAAGTCAATTAAGGCTATGCCAATAACTTCTCCAGCTTTGTTACTGACACGGGCGGATTTCAAAACAGCAGCTAAAACTAAATTCGGCTCCTCAAACCTCCGCACGACCACGTCGATGTCATCAGAACAGCTTTTTTGGTCGTGTTCCAAAGCCTGTCGGCTTAGTTTTATTAACTGTTCCCGGCTACTTTTAAATTTGCCTCCCTCGCACAGTAAGACAAGCTCATCTACAGTGTTATAAACTGCAAAATTAACACCGAACTTATTTATCCTTGTCCCAAAGCTTTCAAGCTCACGTCGCAGAGAAAGTGTTAAAGTTTTCCTTGCTGTATTTAACATAGCTTTCTACCGGCTATTCCTAATTAATGGTTTTTATATCTTCCTAAGAATCAATTACTTACCATTACTTGTTTCTGATACAGAACATCCTCAATGTTCCCTAACAGCTCTTTAGGACTAAATGGCTTGCTCAAACAACCCGATATTTGCAATTCTTCCTGTCGCTCTTTAGTAATAGAAAAACTTCGTGCAGTTAACATAATCACCGGTATATCTTTAGTTTCCTGATTCTGACGAAGCTTCTCTACAAGTTCCAGCCCCGACATAACCGGCATTTGATAATCCGAAACGATAATATCCGGCCTCTCCTGACAAGCCAGCTCATAAGCCTCAGCACCATTATCCGCCGATATAACCTCATAGTCATTATTACGAAGTTTTATTGCTACCACATGAACAATGTGTACTTCATCATCCACCACCAGTACCTTCTTACCCGCCATTCTTATGCCTCCTCAAAAGATTAATATACAACGCTCAGTATCAATCGCGTGATTCTTTACTTAACAGAATTTTCACACCGCCCCGGCTCCCTGTTTTTTCGCCAGAGGCAACTCAAAACCAAAAGTACTTCCAACACCTACCTGGCTCGTAACGAATACATGGCCGTCATGAACTCTTTCAACTATTTGTTTAACAAGATTAAGCCCTAAGCCCGTCCCTTTGGCCTGTTTTTCGTTGGAACTAACTCTGTAAAATTTATCAAAGACATGTTCGATTTCATCTTCAGGGATGCCAACTCCCGTATCCGTAACACTAATCCTTGCCAAAGAAGCACCTTCGTTAACTTCGGTTCCAATCTTAACTGAGCCTCCGGAAGGAGTATATTTGACAGCGTTACTCAACAGATTAACAATAACTTCTCGAATCATATCTTTGTCCACATTCACCTGGTCGAATACAATTGGCTTTTGACCAATAATCTCTATATTCTTTTCTTCAGCATATCCTTTAATCATCTGTAGTTGTTCTTCTATGAGCATCGTAAGACTGGCCGGCTCCTTATTTACTTTTATCAGTCCTGATTCTATTCGCGAACAACTCAGGATACTTTCAATCAACCGATTCAATCTTTGGGCTTGATTTTGAATCACCGAATAAAACTCCTTTTTGGTCCCTTCATCGTCAACTTCACCATCCGCAAGCATTTCCGTGTAGGCCGTAATAGAAGCAAGAGGCGTTTTCAATTCGTGAGAAACATGACTAACAAAATCATTCTTCATCTGTTGAACCTGCTTTTCACGTGTAACATCGTGCAGCACACCAACAGCCCCGCAAATCTGCTGGTTCTGATCGTAAACACACGAAACAATACAATCATAGGTTTTTGGAATTCCATCTTCTAAAAACTCAAGCTCCTTTCTTGTCGCCTGTCCCTTGCTGTGTACACTGTGGCTTAGAAAATCTGCAAATTCACTATGTTCTCGATTTATTAGCTCACCAATCGGTTTGTGCTTCGAGATGCTAAAATCAAAGCCAAAAAGCCGACCGGCCGCCTCGTTTGCCATCAACAGTTTGTCAGATTCATCGATAACAATAACAGCATCACGAATACTGTATATAATGGCCTCTGTATTTTTCCCACGTCTCTGTGAAAGTTGAACCTGAACCTGCAAATCCTTGATTTGCTTTTCATACTTTGTAATACGAGCAGTTGTATCGGTAAAATGCTTGCTAAGAACCTCGTAAAATTCGTTTGTTTTTGACATTACAAATGGAGTGAAAAATCCCTTCCTGTTAGTGACTCCATCTACTTTTTCGTCCCGAAGAAACCTGGCTATGGACGTGACCATCCCGGCCAGCCTCAACTGGTACCAGCCAAGACAAATCACGCCCACAGCCCCAACAACGCAGCATACCGGCACAACAGGTGTCCGCTGCAGATAACCGGCATAACGTAAACCCTCTTCCGTGCCAGAGTCCTGCCACTCGGCGAAGCCCACCACAAACAAACTGCACGCCACCATCAACGTCACTATCGGATATAAGTTTCTCCTGGGTCTCAAAATAAACTCCAGTGTTTTTTAAACTTCACAATGCGATTTATTTCCGGTTAATCTTTATCTTCTTTGCCACTTTTCCGACTCCTCCTGCTCAACTTTCTCAAGCAGAACTCTATCGAGTGTGCTCACCTTATCCGGAGTCATCTCGACAATGATTTTTTCTTTCAGCCGAATCGCCTCAAGATACGATGGACGAAGCTCCAGCACGTATTCCAGCACTTCCATTGCCTTCTCGGCATCACCTTCAACATAGTATTTTGCGGCTTTTGCGTAACGGTCTTCAGCCAATCTCGATTTGCCTATCCATTGCAATTCATCCCTAGCGCCAATTCTCTTTCGGTGTACATCATCTACTCTGGCCTGACTGTTTGTATCTTCCGGCTCATTTATAATATGAGGTGTAAGCAACACGATAACTTCCTGGCGTTGAGTCGAATCAGAAGTTTTCCTGAACAATCCTCCTATAAGCGGCAAATCGCCCAACAAAGGTATTTGGTTTCGGCTAGTTACTATAACATCTCTAAACAGACCACCGATAACAATAGTCTGGCCGTCCTTAACCATTATATTGGTCGCAAGCTCCGTCGATTGCTCATCAGGAACATTATTAGCCTTTAATGTACCTGAACTGTCCTTGGGATGGATATCCATCCGGATATATCCATCGTTACCTATATAGGGCCTAAAAGACAGTTTGGTACCAGTATCAAGAAACTCAACCATCTGAGTCGTGGATGTCTGTGTTTGTGTTGTCTGAGAAGTGTAACCTATCTTGGTGCCGATATAGACTTGCCCAAGTTGTTTATTTACCGCCAGAATCTTGGGATTGGCAAGAATCGTTGTGTCGGTTATAGTTTCCAGAGCGGTGATAAATGCCGCAAAATCACCAGATGTAATTCCAACTCTAAATCCGTTGCCGCCAATAGTTGCGAAACCGGCAGTTTCTATTGGTGTACCGGCGGTTCCCTGGCTTATCTGACGAATAGGAGTGGTCTCAGTACTACCTCTATCGACGCCGGTACTATAAGCATAATCTTGTGTCGCATCGGTACCTGTCAAGCTGACACCGCCTAACAAGTTCAGGTCAACACCCATCTCCATACCCTCGTTCAAAGTAGCGCTTAGAATAGTCGCCTCGACAAGCACCTGCTTGGGCCGAACATCCAGTTCCTCAAGCATTCTTTCCGCTTCAGCGATATTTTCGGGATAGTCCAGGATAACTATGGTGTCATTCAGCGCCATACTATCACCGCCACCTGTCCCCGCGCTGATTGATTCCCCCGTAGAAACAGTAGCCACAGGAGGGGAACTGCCCTGAATACTTCCGGTACCGCTGAGTACCGGAGTGATTAGCTTCATCGCTTCGGCGGCGCTGATATAGTAGAGTGTAAAGACCTTATATCTCATACGGTCAGGATTATTGTATTCTTCCCTGGTATATACCCTGATGAGATTTCCTTTTTGTTCGTACTTAAAGTTGTCACCTAAAATTGCGTCCATAGCTTCTTCAAAGGTTACATTAGAAAGACGCCTGAACGCCAATACGCCGTCTACGTTTGGTGAAGGCACAATATTCTTTTGACACATGCTGCCTAACATTGCCAGAGCCTTCCGTACGCCAAAATCCTCTTCACAATTAAATACCGGAATTATTCCATCCTGGAAAACACCTGCCTGGCTGCTGTTTGTTCCAATTTGTGCTGCACTAACATTTCCTAAGAACCCGGCTACAGCAGGTCCCTGGTTAATGTCAGCGACCGCAATCGCTGCCATCACAACCAACACAATGCACCATGCAAACAAACTGTTTCTGATTTTAGTCTTGCCATTTGATTTCTTTTTGCGATACATAATTCATCTCCTGTTCTTTTCATGCGGATATCGTGTCAAGTATCACTATTGACCATCCGCTGTTTTTAGTTCATCTGTGTTAATTTCAATGTTATCCTTGCTTCTTTAAATTTTATTACCACCGTGTCTTCTTTAATTTCAACTACTTCGCATTCATATTCATCAATACCATCTACGACGAGCACCTTTTCCCCTATGCTCAATACCGTATCATTGATAAAAGCCAAGGGATCTTCGCTCGACACTATTGCTTCCAATTTCAGCTTCTCCGCAACTTTTCTAATTACTTCTTGGTCACCGTCTTTTGAAACGATTTCTACTTCTTCAACACCAATTGACTTTCGCCCCTTACTGCTAAGAAAGTTCTGCCAGTCACTCACAGCAAAAAAGTCTTTGGTGATAATATCATTGCGTCCCGCAACTTGTGGCAATTCTATAAACGATATTTTTAATTCCGGTTCCGACCGGCCTTCAGCATTCATCTGCTCCATTGTATACGTCGCTTCAGCAGCCTCCGGTCCTTTTTTTGTAAGTACTCTGCCCCACATAAAGACCATCAGGGTAATCAAACACAATGCCAATACCGCCTTTCTTTTTTCGACGGCCATTTGATTAAAAAGCCTTTTAGCACCGTTAACGCTGTTTCTCACATTTTGTCCCATTATTGTCTTTTACCTTTTTATCCTTGCTTGACCTGGTTCCTGTAATAAATGATGGCCTTAGCTTCCATGCTCACCTCTCCATTAAAATTTCTGTCGTTAGAAAGTTTCACCTGTTCGATACGAACCAACCTGTCCAGAACTTGCAGCCGTTCAAAAAACTTAAATATCTGTGCTAATCTTCCTTTACAATGTATATTCACCGGTATACAGTTCAACTTTTCAGCCGTCACCTCAATACCAGGCTCAATCACCTGCTCAGTTAAATTATGCTCATTCATTACATCAGCAATTCTCTGCAAAAACTCACCAAGGGCCCTCTTTTCTGGTATATTAGTCTCATAGTTTTCAAGCTCCTTTTTAAACTCCAGTAATTGCTTCTTTAAAAGTTGCATTTGTTTGCTGTCCACCGAGCCCTTGGCAACAGTCAGTGTCTGTGCGGATTTTGTCTGCCTGACAGCCTTTATTTTTCTACGTAGAGGCAGATATCGGAACAGTAAAAACCCACCTACCATCACCCCGGCTACAACACATATCGTTAGTTGTTGTCTCTCTTTAAATAACATTACTTTTTTTACCTTTTCATCGCTCGCGATAATTTGCCAGATAACAATTTATCTCAAATTTACTTACCTGAATATTTCCTCCGATCCGATGAATACTCCCTGCAGAACCCAGACTTTCTTGTCTTGAGCCAGATGAAGTGTTACCTTCTGTATTTATCTCAACAGTTCTTGAAAATGATGGCACAACCTGACAAAAATACGGCGAATTTTCCAAATTACATATTAAAGCCGCCACATCGCTCGCATCCGCCGCAATGCCGCTTAACGTAACTTTAAATCGCACACCTCCAAGCGGGAGCTGCCTTTTCTCGTTGAGCCTCGCCCCCACTGCTCTTACAACAGTGCCACCACGTAAAGATGGTTTTGCCTGCTGCTCGTTTTCAAACTTCTCGGCGATAAATTCCAATTCGCTAAGGATTATCTTTTCATCAATCAAAAAACTCATTTCTGCTAAAACGCTTGCGACATTGATTTTGGAATCAATTTCTTCTATTGATTTTTGTTTTTTTCGTAAGACTTCCAACTCTTGTTTAAGTCCGACTAATTGAGCCGACGTACCTTCTGCTTTGGCTTGCTTTGTCACCATATTGGCGAACTGGGCCCGTGCTTTTGAAATCGAATGCGTGGTAATAAAATTCCACACAACCATTACCATCAATACACCACCCAACGCAATGTATTGTGTGCGATAGCTAACCTGACGTCGTTGGCCGCTTTTATACCATTCTGGAAGGAAATCGATTTCTTTCATAACCGTATCTCGCTTACTCCTTCATGATTCACACTCTCTACACCATTCCAGCCTTTAAGACTAAGTCCCACAGCTACCGCCCACTCACAAAGTAATCCACGTCTATCACTATCGAAATTCAAATTCTTCCTTTCGTCTGAGAGATCGAATCCTTTCAATGGCTGAGCCACCTCAATATCAACCGCCAATTGTCGCCTTAAAATATCAAGTAGAATGTATTCGTACGCCCCTCCTCCTGTAAAAACCGCTCGTCCAACACGTTTGCCTCTGAATGTCACTGTATAATATCTAAGACAGAGTGATATCTCCCTTGTTAGCTCTTCGGCAACTGCACTCACTGCGTCAACTATTGCCTGTCGTGTTGATGCATCTAATTTTTGCTCATTTTCAGCTGGTTCCTGCCCCACTGGATAAGGCTTAGATATCGAAAGGCTCTTTTCCATTTGAAGCGCCTTTCGCAGCATTTCAGCCTCGCTGATGTCGACACCCAATTTCGTTGCAACCTCCTCACTGAATTTTTCACCCCCTATCGGTATCTGCTTGACGAAGCTGATTTCTCCTCCACGACCAAATACCACAGTGGTAACCTTGTTTCCCACATCCATAAAAACAACTGTACGTTCTCTATCTTCCTGTCTTCTCAAAGACCTCTCGAAACTCCTGAACAACGCGCACGGAATCGTATCTATTGATACCGGTCTAAGACCAGCCTCTTCGAGCATCTCAATATGGCTCTTTATTATTTCATTATCTGCCGCAAACAGAATTAGCTCATTCTTAATCTCATCACCTTGATGAACATTGCCGGCAACTACATACTTCACAGCATCTTTCTCCGGGTCCAATCCAAAACGCTGAGCAACCTCTTTTCTCAAAACATGCTCGATTTCACCATTCTGAAGCCCAGCCAATCGCAAACTCGTGATTTTTAATCCATCATTTGGTAGACACGAAATAACATTTCTTCCACCAAAGTTACCCACCTCAAGCATTCTTGTTATCGCTGAGATAACAAACCTTCTTCTTTTTTGCATATCACCGTTAATATTAGGATCAACACGAGTTTTTTCCGCAGCAACAACACTTAGTTGCTCTCCATTAACCTGCAATTGAACCATCTTGATAGAGTTTCGACCTATGTCCAACCCTATCGGTCGCAGACTTCGAGTTTTAAAACCCAAGCTTACCATTTATACTTTTCCCTCCTCAAGTATGCTTCGTATCACTCTCTCGTAATGTTGCGGCTATTACTTACACAAAACCAAACATGATTCACAAAAACAGAGAAGATAAGCCCGTTTAGCTCCGGTTAATATTTAATCTATCGAGATAAACCCTGTAACAGCTTCCACCCTGACTGTTGCGGTCATTCCACCTGCCTGCAGGTCGATAACCCCGCTATTCAAAGGAGTACTACTGCCGTTATAGGGACTTCCGAGATAATCAAATTTCACTTCGCTCGTCGTATCAAAATCAGCATCAACGATATCTACCTTATTCAATCTGCTGTCATTCTGAAAATCTACAATATAGTTAAATCCCTTTTTCACAGGATGCGGTATTACGGTACCAGACTGATCCTCTATCCAGTAACGCTCTGTACTATCATCAAATACTACCGAGTAATTCTGCCCTCTGCTGATTGCCATACTCTTGGCATATTCGAGGTCCGCCACAAGCATGTTTACCCCAGACCTGATTTGCACGCTGGCTGCTGAACTCATCATAGGTATCGCCGTCAGTGCCGCTATAGTTATTATCACAACCACAATCATAAGCTCTATAAAAGTAAAACCACTCTTTACGCCTCGTAGGTCGTTTCCGGCAATCCTCTTTAAATACGAACTACCCGGCTTAGCCTGTGGACATGATGAATTTAACATTCTAATTGACCTCCTCTTTCTGTCTTGGCACATCATCAACCCTTCTCTTTGTTCTTTTTCGTCCTCTTAAGGCCTTATCTTTATCAACCAATTAATCAGTCCAACAGGCCTTAATGTCCCTCATATTATCCGGCCTCTCAGGACCGATAGAACCACGAGTTTTATACTATCCAGCTTTGATTCCCAACACATATAAAACCGATATAAACGTCATCTCTCATACCTGCTACAGTCAAGGCCAACAGAATTGGTACAATCGTCAAAACAACACAATAAAAACTATCGAGCTACTCCAAATCTTTGGTATATCTCGTGATTATCAACATATTTTGGATTTTTCTTTTCATTTTTTATAAAGGCCGATAAGCATTATCCTTCAGATATTACCCACTTTAGGATAAGACCTTTAGCGTGCTCTAAACCCGATTCAGCTAATTGTATCCGGATTACCTTATTTTGACCGGAGGCTAACTCCCCATTGCTTAGTGACAAAAAGCCCAGCGATAATATCGTTATTATCATACCAACAAACAGCACAACAAGCAGTGCCGCTCCTCGCCTACCAGTTCTGTACTTTTTGGTTCTCATCGCACTAATCATCGTCACTTATAAGACTATCTCCTGCATCATTGAGCAGGTTCCCCGCCCAACCGCGAAGTGCAGCGTTAATCTGATACCGGCGTACATTATCATTTTCCAATACATCAAATGAAATACTCACAAACCTGCTTTTCGGCAGCGATTCAGGAACATCAAAACTAAACTGCACATTGCTGCATTGCGGTACTAACTGCATATACGTGACGTCGTAACTGCCCGTTGAAAGCGTTTCAATGTCGATTAAGTTTACAGGCGCAGTTTCGGATGAAGGAAATATACAAAGCCTAAGATAATCATTACCCGCCCCTTTTTCGATATAAACTAATTCATTTATATTGATTTGCCCGTCATCGTTATCATCAGCCCGCCAAACAGCCAAATCGCCACCAGGCTGACCACATATCAGCTTACATTGCCGAATCAGCTCCGAAATCCTGAGAGTTGCATGACGTATTTGAGCCTGTTTCTGACTCGTATCATCTGTAGCATCATTTGCAGAGCCTAAAGCAAAAGCTAATGTAGCTACTGCCGCCAAAACTATACTGGTAACAACCAAAGCAACCAGTAGCTCTACTATAGTAAAACCGTTCTTGTATCTCGTATTAAGCATCTGTTATAAAACCAAATATTAAACTTCACCTTTTTATTCACTCACAAGTCGATTTATAGCTGCAATCTCT
>CAZJIR010000054.1:0-11074 GCA_964546095.1 uncultured Pirellulales bacterium | reverse complement strand
ACGGCGGTTCCTTAAAAACTCGATGAGAAAATAAAGCGGAAAATTTTTGTTCTCTGATTCCAGAGGAGTAAAAAATGTCTAAATATGTTCTGTTCAGCGTAATATTTATTGTTTTGCTCGCGGGCCTAAGTTGCCCCACCGATAACGATAGACCTATCGCAAGTCCATCTGCGGCCGATAGCCGCATCGATGTTGTTGATAAACCAAATACAGAAGGCAAAAACGACTTCTACATAGGCAACCGTCCTCCGTTATTGCCAAGTCCTCTTATAAAGCTGCCGATAGGAGCAATTGAACCGCACGGCTGGGTGCGCAGGCAGCTCGAACTGCAGGCAGACGGATTCCACGGACATCTGACCGAAATCAGCGACTTCCTTAAAAAAGAAAGCAACGCCTGGATTAATCCGGATGGCGAAGGACTACACGGCTGGGAAGAGCCCCCCTACTGGCTCAAGGGATTCAGCAACTGCGGCTACATCCTCCGCGACGAGCGAATGATAACTGAATCCAAAATCTGGCTCGAAGCGGCCCTTCGAAGTCAAAAGCCCGATGGCTGGTTTGGACCCGATAAAGGACGCAAAGGAGTCGCAACCCGTCTCCAGGGCCGTGAAGACCTCTGGCCGAATATGATAATGCTCTTTTGCCTGCAGAACTACCACGAATTCACCGGCGATAAACGAGTCATTGAGCTGATGACCGAATATATGAAGTATCTCACGACCGTGCCCGAAGAGCGATTTTTGGTTGGCTACTGGCCACGTATGCGGGGAGGTGACCTGCTTTACAGCGTATACTGGCTGTACAACCGAACCGGTGATAAATTTCTATTGGAGCTGGCCAGGAAGGTCCACCGCCGCACCGCCGAATGGGAAAAGGATGTAATCAACTGGCACAATGTGAATATGTCGCAGGGATTTGGAGAGCCGGCCACGTTCTACATGCAATCAAAAGACCCGAATCATCTCTGGGCCGCCGAGCGAAACTGGCGCAAAATCAGAGACATGTATGGCCAAGTTCCGGGCGGAATGTTCGGCGGAGACGAGAATTGCCGGCCCGGCTTCACAGACCCCAGGCAGGCGGTGGAAACCTGTGGCATGGTCGAAATGATGCTGTCCCACGAGATTCTACTTACGATTACCGGCGACCCCAAATGGGCCGACCGCTGCGAGGATGTGACGTTTAACTCACTGCCAGCGGCATTTACGCCGGACTTAAAGGCGCTGCATTATCTGACATCGCCGAATATGATATTGTGCGACCGTCACAACAAATCGCCCGGTCTGCAAAACGGCGGACCAATGCTCTTGTTTGACCCACACAATCACCGCTGCTGTCAGCATAACGCAGGCCACGGCTGGCCATATTACGCCGAACACCTCTGGATGGCAACTCCAGGTAACGGCTTAGCTGCCGTACTTTACGCCCCTTGTCAGGTTACGGTAAAGGTTGGCGACGGTGCTAAGGTCACAATCGTGGAAAAGACACGCTATCCATTCGATGAAAATATTCAGCTAACCATCACAACCAAAAAGCCGGTTCGCTTCCCGCTTTATCTCCGCGTGCCCGCCTGGTGTAAAAATCCCGATATTTCAATCAACAGCGTATCCTCCTCGGTCAAAACCGGCCCTCGCTCTTACTTTATGATAGAACGAAAGTGGTCTGATGGAGACACGGTCGGTCTTAATCTGACAATGGAAATCACACTAACAAAGTGGGCAAAAAATCAAAACAGCCTATCGGTCAACCGTGGGCCGTTAACTTATTCATTAAAAATCGGCGAAAAGTACATCAGGGCCGGGGGCACCGACAAATGGCCCGCCTGGGAAATACATCCGACTACCGCCTGGAATTACGGTCTTGTGTTGAACGAACAGGACCCTGCCTCATCATTCCAGGTAATCCACAAGGGCTGGCCCGATAATAACCAGCCATTTGAGGCTAATGCCGCACCACTCGAATTATATACCAAAGCCAGGAGGATTCCGGCATGGACAAAAGACCACCTTGGGCTGGTTGGTAAACTCCAGCCCAGCCCTGCCAGGTCAGACGAGCCGACCGAGTCCATAACGCTGATACCAATGGGCTGTGCTCGATTGCGGATTTCAGCATTCCCCACTATTGGCACGGGCCCGGATGCCCACCAGTGGCTCGATCCCGCAAAACCTGCCAAACCACTACCCACTACCGCCTCACACTGCTGGGGAAGTGATACTGTCAATGCCCTCAGCGATAAATTGCTCCCTCAGAATTCAAACGACCACAATATTCCACGCTTCACATGGTGGGACCACAAAGGTACAATGGAATGGGTGCAGTACGATTTTGAGCAGCCGAAAAAAGTTTCCAGCGTGGCGGTTTACTGGTTCGACGATACGGGCAGCGGAGGATGTCGCATTCCCAAGTCCTGGCGATTGTTATATCAGGATAACAACCGATGGCGGCAGGTATCAAATCCCAGCGGCTACGGTTTGGACAAGGACAAGTTCAATGACCTGAAATTCGACCCTGTGCATACTACATCGCTGCGCCTGGAGGTACAATTACAGCCAAACTTTTCCGGCGGTATTCTCGAATGGCGCATTGACACAGACAAACAAAAAGAATAGTATATGCGTTTTTTATGGCAAGAAATAAAATAACAATAATTGGTGCCGGTAATGTAGGTGCAACAATCGCCCATATTACTGCAATGAAACAGCTCGGTGATATCGTTCTGCTCGATATAATCGAAGGGCTCGCCGAGGGCAAAGCCCTTGACATCGCCGAGGCTGCTCCGGTCCAGCTTTACGCCCCCGACTTGACAGGCACGCGCGACTGGGAAAAGACCGCAAACAGCGATATCGTTATTATCACAAGCGGCCTTCCCCGCAAACCGGGTATGAGCCGGGACGACCTGCTTGCCAAAAACACCCGAATCGTCAGCGATGTCAGCGAAAAAACAGCCAAATATTGCCCTAATAGTATTGTTATCGTCGTCTGCAATCCGCTCGACGCAATGGTTTATGCCACTGCCAAAGTTACAGGCTTTGCTAAGAACAAGATTATGGGAATGGCCGGGGCGCTGGATTCGGCACGTTTTAGCTATTTCCTTGCCTGTGAGCTTGGCGTAAGTGTCGAGGATATAAAATGCGTCTTAATGGGCGGCCATGGCGATGATATGGTTCCTTTGCCTCGATTCACATCCATCGGAGGAATACCGATTACAGAGCTGCTCGATGAGGAAAAAATCGCCGAATTGATTGAAAGAACCCGAAAAGGCGGCATAAAAGTAGTCAATTTACTCGGTTACAGCGCTTATTACGCCCCTGCTGCAGCGGCAGTTAAAATGTCCGAGGCAATACTTAAAGATAAGAAAACCGTTTTGCCCTGCTGCGCTTATTGTGAAAGTGAATATAGCGTCGGGGGATATTTCGTAGGAGTTCCCGTTATTCTCGGAGAAAATGGCGTTGAAAAAGTGATTGAGCTTGATTTAAACCAGTCCGAGCAGGAACAGTTTCAAAAATCACTCGACCACGTCAAAAAGCTTGTAGCAAAGGTTGATAAACTCCTGTGAGCAAAAAATTTACTTCGGTTATTTAATGTTATTTGCCGAATAATAATATAGTTTAACCGCTTAATATGGGGCCTAAGTAACAAGGATATGAATGGAATTGATAAAGAAAATTAAGCAAGCCGAAGCACAGGCGCAGGAAATCATCGAGATAGCCAAAGCTGAATCGGCCAAACAGATTGAAAAAGGTAAAGAGGACCGGCTCGCAGCTATGACCAAGGCCGAGCAACAAAGAAAAAAAGCAATCAACAATGCTATCGCCGAAGCACGGTCACAAGCCGAAGCGGAGGTTCAAAATCTAAAGGCGCAAGCCGAAAACCGGCGAAGCCATTTGCGCGAGAAAGCCAGTGGTAAAATGGCCACATCGGTTGGAAAAGTAATGGAGTACTTGAAAGGCTAACTATGGCCATCGCGCAAATGGCAAAAGTCATGATTGTCAGCCACCGCACACAGGCTTCCGACCTTCTCGAAGCGCTGCAGGGTGAGAGCATTTGCCATATACTAAACGCAGACCAGGCGACTGTCAGCAGGGATTTTCCCGACATTAGCGCCTCGGCCGAACGGCCTAAAGATATCGAAGGGCTGTTAAATCGGCTGGAAAAAAACATATCATTTCTAAGAAATTATAGCCAAGCCCAAAAAGGTTTGGCCAGCGTTCTTTCACCACGTACCGTCATTGATGAAAAATCGTACAAAAAGATTGTTTCAGACCGGGAAATAATAAATACAATCGAGCAGTGCGAGCAGCTCGAAGTATCTATGGAGAAAACAAGAGGTGAAATTGAGAACTTCCATAGTACCCTGGATACACTTGAACCATGGGAATCTCTTGAAAGTCCCGTAGAAGAAATCGGCCAGTTTAATAAGGCCACCTGCTGGGTTGGATTGATACCGAATCAGCAGTTCGAACAAACAGAGGAACAGCTAAGTGAACTTGGCGCGGCAATCCAGCAAACAGGAACCACTACCAATAAATCCGCATGTCTTATCGTTGCTTTGAAAGAAAACGCCGAAGCAGTGCAAAAACTGCTGCGGTCGGCCGAGTTTGAGCCGGTAAGCTTTGAGCCGATGACAGGCACTGTAACGGAATTGATTGATATACACTTTAAAAAGCTTGAACAGGCGCAAAAGCAGCTGCAGAACATGGCGGAAAACGCAAGGATGTTATCTGATAATCTGCTCAAGTTCGAGATTCTCAGCGACCATCATAAAAATCTTTTAGACAGGGAACAGGCCAAGGACACCGCCCCGACAACCGAACATACAGTCCTTCTGGAAGGCTGGGTAAAGAAAAAAGATTTCCCCCGTCTTGAGAAAATAGTCTCCGGTTTTGAAGCGTCAAACCTGACACAAATCGAACCGGCCGAAGGCGAACAACCTCCCGTCGAGATAGAAAACAAAACCTATATCCGGCCTTTTGAGTCGATTACTCGCCTATATGGCATGCCGGAGTATTCCAACGTTGACCCGACTATATTCTTAGCTCCATTCTTCGCTATCTTTTTTGCATTGTGTCTGACCGATGCCGCTTATGGTCTTATTATAATAGGATTTGTCGCCTGGCTCATACACAAGATACAGGGTGACAAGAAAATGATGCGAATGTTTGTTATCTGCTCCGTAGTGACGGTTATAGCTGGGGCGATTACGGGTGGCTGGTTTGGAGATGCAATCCAACAATTCCTTCCTTCACTAAAACCTCTCAGAGCAAAAATGATGTGGTTTGACCCCCTGGAAAATCCAATGGTTTTCTTCAAGCTTTCACTTGCATTGGGGTATTTCCAGGTAATATTCGGCATTTGTGTCGCCCTCGCACACAACTTAAAACAACGTCAATATGTCGCAGCAATATTTGACCAGGTAACTTGGTTGGTCATGCTCAATTCTCTTGCCTTGTTCGGTCTGGCTAAGGCCGGAGTTCTACCTTCGGGAGTGGCCGGCATTTTGGGTCCTCTTGCTGTTTTTCCTGCCGTCGCCATAGTTATATTCAGTGAGCGAGAGGGTGGATGGGGGCAACGTCTGGGAATGGGCGCATACAACTTGTTCAGCACTGTGTTTTTCGTGGGAGATATTCTCAGTTATGCAAGGCTGATGGCTCTTGGAATGGTCACGGCTGGTTTTGCAATGGCTATCAATGTAATTGTTGTAATGGTTGCAAAAATCCATGTACCGGTTCTCGGCATTGTCCTTGCTGCCATAATCTTTATTGGCGGACACTTGTTCAATGTAGGCATGTCTTTACTTAGCGCCTTTGTACATACACTCCGACTGCAATTCGTTGAGTTTTTCCCCAAGTTCTTTGTCGGCGGGGGAAGAACATTTGAACCACTCACAAAGACATATAGTCATATATATATAAGCGAGCAACAACCGAACATTTAGTAGTGTACAATAAAAAAGTTTTGAAAGGAGTTCAAACAATGGAATTCGGATTACTGTTGGGATTAATTGGAGGTGTTCTGGCTGCACTGTTGGCGGGTATTGGCTCGGCCGTAGGAATCGGCATTGCCGGTAGAACCGCCACTGGTGTCCTTAGCGAAAAACCTGAGAGATACCCGCAGCTGTTCCTCTTGGTTGTATTGCCGGGCACACAAGGTTTTTACGGATTTGTCATCGCACTATTTGCTATATCAAAGATTGGTATTCTTGGCGAAGCTGTATCTGTGTCGTTTAGCCAGGGACTTGATTTAGCGGTTGCTTGTCTACCTGTGGCGTTTGCAGGCCTGGTGAGCGCTATCCATCAAGGCAAAACGTGTGCCAGTGGCATATTGATGACTGCAAAGAAACCCGAACTCTCGGTCAAAGCCGGTGTAATTTATGCTGCTATGGTCGAAGTTTACGCTGTGCTTGGCTTTCTGGTTTCTCTGCTGATGGTTATGGGTGTGAAAATGAGCTAAAGCTGTTCCACTGGAAGCTGATAAAAGAAATTTATTCGGGTCTATAATATGGAAGCTGAAAAGGTAGTAGAGAAAATACTCGCCGATGCGAAAGTTGAGGCTCAAAAAGTAAAACAGCAAGCTGATAACAAAGAAGCTGCAGAGCAGGCCAAACTCAACGAGCAATCGGACGAATACGCAAAGCAGACAGAGATTCTTGCCCAAAAGGCCGGCGAAGATGAAAAATCACATATCCTTGCAGCGGCCAGAATGGACATTGCCAAAGAGTATTTAGCCGAGAAAAGGAAGATACTTGAAGAGGTCTTTGAGCAGGCACGTCAGCACCTGCAAAATATGCCGGATGAGGAATATCAGGCTCTCTGTAAAAAACTGATACTCGATGTAGTTGAGACCGGTGACGAAGAGGTGGTAATTGATACGAACGAAAAACGCATCGACCATGAATTGATAAAGCAAATAAACCGCGAATTAGGCCCCGGTTATAAAGGCAATTTAAGGTTGTCCGACGAAAGGCAGAATCTTGGAGCCGGACTTATCTTAAAACGCGGAAAGATAAAAACCAATGTCTCTGTTAGTGTATTGCTGGACCTGGCACGAAAAGACCTGGAAATTGATTTAGCAAAAATATTATTTGAGAATTAAAAAACCAATGCCTGAAGTTGCTGAACAAGCTATTCTCGATTTTTACACATATCCGCCTATCGGTGGGGACGACTGGCGGTATGCCTTCGAAACTGCCCAGGTGCGAGCCCTCGAGATGCAAATGCTAAGCAGAGCTGCTTTACTTGATATGGCCAACACCGAAAGTTTCCGGCAGGCGGCTGATTTATTAAGTGGAACAGAATATGCCCTGTCGCAAGGCGGTAAGGACTTTGCGGAAGTAGAAGACATCCTGCAGCAGCGAAGGACAGAAGTGCGACAGCTTTTCTCAGATTTCATGCTTGATGAGCCGATTGTAGAATTCTTCAGAACACGAGATGATTTTACGAACATGCGGCTGGCGGTTAGACGAACATTGACCGAGAAACCCTTGGGTACCGACTACAGTGGTGACGGTAACGTACCGCCCGGGCTGTTCGAGCAGATATTCGCTGAGGAGAGCGAATTTGACAGGCCGGTATATCCTGATTACGTCCGGCAGGCTGTCGAACAGGCGGTTTTGTCATATTATCAAAACAAAGATATTCGCCAGGTCGATTACGCAATCGATAGCGTCCAGGCGCAATATAATCTCAAGCAGGCACGCTTGCTAAACAACCTTTTTCTCGTTAACCTTTTTCGGATACATATTGATTTAACCAACATTCGCATAATGCTTCGTCTGAAATTCACCGAATCAGAGCAGCGAAATGTCTTTTTGGAAGGCGGCTTTATTGAATTAGAGCGGTTCAGGCACGGCGCCGAGCTCGGCTACGAAGCGTTAGGGCCGTTGTTCTTTGTAACGCCGTACCATCGAATTGTTGATACAGGAGCTAACTATCTGGCATCAGAAAAATCTTTTTTAAGGATTGAGCAGCAGTGCGAGGAGCATCTGACTGGATTTTTGAAATCAACCGTTTTGATTACCGCCGGCCCTCAGCCGATTATTGCTTTTTTGTTAATGAAGGAAAACGAAATCCGCTCGGTTAGGTTGATATTGACAGCCAAGAAGAATCACCTGGATACGAAACTTATCATGGATCGTATCTCGTAATCCGGGTCACGAGCGACAAGACACGAATTTATTTAGGAACAAATAAAATGAAGCTGAGAAAACTATTCTATTTGATTTTGGTGTTAATGCTTATTGTTGCCGGGTGTAAGAAGAAAGAACCTGAGCCACAGCAGCAAGAGCAAGCCAATGTTGAGGCTGAAGAAAAGTCAACACAACCACCTGTTGATAAGGCCCCACCAGGCCCCGTCGAAAGCCCCGGCGGCAAATCCGCACCTTCCTTTACATTACAGGATTTGAATGGCAAACCGGTCAGCCTCTCAGACTTCAAGGGCAAGGTGATTGTCCTCGACTTCTGGGCGACCTGGTGTCCACCCTGCGTGATGGAGATGCCACATTTCATCGAGCTTTACGAACAATATAAGGACCAGGGATTTGCAATGGTGGGAATTTCTTTAGACCATCAAGGCATTAGCGTTGTCAAATCGTTTGTCCGGAAGTATCAGGTCAATTATCCGATTCTGATGACCGACGGCCGGGTCGATAAAGCGTACGGTGGCATTCCGAGCATACCGACTACCTTCGTCATCGACTCGGCAGGCAATATCCGGCAAAAATACGTGGGTTATCGAGACAAGGCTGTGTTTGAAGCGGACATCAAAGCGTTTTTGGCAGAGGCCAAAGCACCGAGCTAAAGAATAGTGTATATTGTGAAACGTGACTAAAATGAACTAAAGTGAGTTAAAATGAGCTAAAGTAACAGCAAAGCTTTCATTCTGAGCGAAGCGAAGAATCTCTTTTTCGTTGGCCAGATCCTTCGGCTTCGCCTCAGGATGACACGTAAGTGTCACTTTAGGCACTTCACACTTTAGCTCACTGAGATACGAATTATGGAAGGTAAAATTGCAGTTTTAGGTGATACTGATTTTGTGATGCCGTTTTCGGCGCTTGGAGTGGATACGTATGCGGTAGGCCGGGAACGAGATGACATTACAGAAAACGCAAAAAAGATAATCAGCCAAAAGTATACACTCGTGGTAGTAGCCGAGAATATTGCGCCGGCGGCTGAAGAAGTTTTTTCCGCTTACGAGGATGCACCGACGCCCTGCATTATGGTTGTGCCGTTTACCACCGAATCTAAGGGCTACGCAACACGGTCCCTCGGAGAAACGCTAAAGATGGCTACAGGTATTAACATTTTACAGAACAATTAAGGAGCGTGAATGATAAGCAGACAACTAATCAAAAGGTTGTTAATAATATTTCTGGTAGCGATACTTTGCTCGGAGTCTCCAGTCTCAGCTAAGAAGATTGAGTTCTGGAGTACACAGCGCAAAGGCACCAATGGTGACGGCGGTATGGACCCGGACAAGTGGTTCGCCGCAGCAGCAGAGGTCGGGATTGAATTCGTTCGCCTTATTCCCGTTAACTGGCAATCCCAGGGGCGTGATTTTCTTCTCGGAGACGCGGATAATTTCAGGGGCATCCCGGATCAGGATCTCCGGAAGCTAAAAGAGACTCTTGATGTGGCACATCGTCACAATGTGAAAGTTTTACTTACTATGTTCAGTCTGCCCGGTGCCCGCAACCGTCAGGATAATGACTATAAATTTGATTATCGTCTCTGGACAGATCAGAAATACCAGCAGCAGGCCATTGCCTTCTGGAAAGAACTTGCAGCACGGCTCAAGAACCATCCTGCGATTGTGGGATATAATCCTCTCAATGAACCTCACCCGGCCCGCAGGGACGGTTTTGAAAGCGACCGGGACAGTGAAGGTTTTGCTGATTGGCTCAACCGGCATAAAGACGGCACCTCGGACCTGAATCGCTTCAACCGCCTGATTGTAAAGGCCATCCGTTCAGAAGACAAGGAAACACCCATAGTTCTTGATGGCTGGTTCCATTCTTCGCCAAATGGTCTCCGACATCTTACCCCTGTCGATGATGATTCGGTCTTATATGCATTTCATTTCTATGAGCCCTGGATTTTTGTGACCTATCGCGTCAATAAAGGGCGTTTCTCTTACCCGGACAGTATGCCCGGCGACAATTCGGAGACTACCAGACAATGGACAGTATCAGAGATACATCGGCGTCTGCAGCCCGTGGTCGAATGGACACATCGTAATAACATACCGGCCTGGCGGATTATGGCAGAAGAACTGGGTTGCGACCGCCGGGTCTCAGGTGCAAAAGATTATCTCGAAGATATCGTCGGTGTTTTCAATGAGGCCCGATGGCATTGGGCGTTTTATTCCTTTCGCGCTTCCGATTGGGATGGACTGGACTATGAGCTGGGAACTGAGAAGCTTGGCTGGAAGTATTGGCAGGAACGTGAAAAGGGAATCGACCATGAAGACCTAATCAAACGGCATGATAATCCTTTATGGGATGTATTCAAGGGGCAGTTTATAAAAAAGCAGAAAACCAGCCGTCTGGAAGATATCGCGAATCCTGAAGTTCGTAAGTTAGTCCAGACCTTATCCAGCTCCAAGTGGAGAGAACGTCAACAAACCGCTATAGCGATTGGCCAGATGGGAATTGCAGCTAAGGCCGCTATACCTTCGCTCATCGATCTACTCAAAGACGAGCAATGGCATGTCCGCAAGGCTGCTGCGATTGCACTGACCAGCATGGGAACCGAAGCTAATCCCGCCGTTCATTCCCTGATTGCAGCACTCGATGATGAGGAGTGGCACGTTCGAAAACCCGCCGCCGAAGCCCTCGCTGCGATAGGACCAGCTTCTAAACCTGCAATATCGCATCTTATAGAGACGCTAAACGACGAGGAATGGCAGGTCAGGAAACCTGCGGCACTGGCGCTGGGAGCAATCGGACCCGATGCCGGGCAGGCAATACCTGTTTTGAAAGAAATGCTCAATGACCCTGAGTGGCAGGTGCAAAAGGCTGCCACCGATGCGTTGAAAAAGATTGCCGGGAAAAGAAATGCTTCTGGGCTTGAAAGATAGATAA
>CAZJIR010000053.1:0-11151 GCA_964546095.1 uncultured Pirellulales bacterium | reverse complement strand
TCCAAATATACGATGAGCTCCACTCGCCTGAAAAGTCAGCACTAAGAAAAAGGAAAGTATACCTATGCCACCGAGCCACTGTGTAAGCGACCGCCAAAAAAGTATACTCCTCGGCATATCGTCCAGACCAGAAAAAATTGTAATACCGGTAGTGGTAAAACCACTTATAGCTTCAAAATAGGCATCGAGGTAGTTCAAAGAAGTTGCCATTACAAAAGGCAAGGCCCCTACCGCTGAGACAAAAAGCCAGCTAAGAGCACATATAAGCATAGAACTAGTGGTATCAAGAACCTGAGGTTTAAACTTGTGGCGTAAAATCATTCCAAGTGAAAATGAGATTAGAGCCGAGACGACAAAAGCTGTTGCGGTAATCCAGCCGTCACCCACTCGTCCCCAGTAAACGAGAACAACTATCAGCGGGAACAAAAGAATCAGGCCTAATATCTCAAGCAGATTCCCTAAAAAATGGAATATGCAATTGATTTGCCGAAATCCCTTTCTCATTCGCAGCTCCATAGTTTACCAACACCTTTACCGGCCCGGCTCCTTAATTATAATCTCAGCGCTGACTTTTGCAAGCTATTTAGTCTGTCAAAATAGCAGGAGACTGTCACAAAAGATATTCATGGTAAAAATTGTGCTTTCGTGTTTTTTGATATTTCCGTATAATAGAGAAATATTCTGCGCAAGGGAAATTAAGGAAAACAGCAATAATGTTTCCCATCATTACATTAGGCTGTTAAATAAAAGCATATTCTTGATAACATTAAATAGTTAAGGCAATGTAAAATGAACGACATCGAGCGATTTAAACAACTTATCAACAGCGGATATTGTTGTATATCCCTTGTAACTTTTGAAGAACGTTACACACTGGAAATGATATGCCAGACCGCGCTTGACCTAAAACGAAGTATGTGGATATGGTCTGTTGCCGGAGGGGTCAGAGAGGGCTTCCTGTCCGACAGTCCATTTATAGCGGATACCGAAGCGCCTATCACCGGCCTTCGACACCTTGCCGATACAAAGGAAGAATCAATTTGTGTAACTCTCGACCTTGCTGAACATCTTAAAAAAGGCATGACACTGCGTGCTCTGCGTGACCTTATTGACCTCTTCGAAAAGAACGGCAGCACACTCGTAATGATTGACAGCGAAGACACACTGCCGGAAGTTGTGAAATCTTATGCAAAACCTTTTGAAATTTCTTATCCCCGCCAACAGGAGCTTTTAGAAATTGTCCGTCACACCTTGCAGCATTTCCACCGTAAAAAACCTATTGAGATTGGCATTTCACAAAAAGGTCTGGATACTATTATCCGTAACCTTCGCGGCCTGACCCGCCGTCAGGCCGAACGCATTATTATCGATACCGTCGCACATAACAGACGCTTCGACGACAATGACATAAACATCGTAATTGCGAGCAAACGAAGAATGATTCAGCGAGGAGGGTTGCTCGAATATATTCAAACACCACTGGACCTAAGTGAAATCGGCGGTATGAAGAGTCTTAAGAAATGGCTGAACCAACGTAAAGATGCATTTAGCCCAAAAGCAAAAGAATTCGGCATTGACGCACCAAAAGGAGTGCTTATGCTTGGTGTTCAGGGCGCCGGCAAAAGCCTTTGCGCTAAAGCTATCGCAACCGCCTGGCATCAGCCGCTCCTGAGAATGGATCCAGGTGCTTTGTACGCAAGTTTTATTGGCGAATCCGAGAGAAATCTCCGTGATGCACTGCGGCAAACCGAAATGATGGCACCAGTAATTCTGTGGATTGACGAAATCGAAAAGGCCTTTGCCTCCGCCGCCAGCCGAAGCGCCGACGGGGGCCTGTCCCAAAGGATGTTCGGTACTCTCCTGACATGGTTACAGGAACATGAGGCACCAGTATTTGTAGTAGCAACAGCTAATGATATTGGAGCTTTACCGCCCGAACTTCTTCGAAAAGGCCGATTCGACGAAATATTTTTTGTTGACCTGCCCGGCCCGGATGTGCGAAAAGAAATATTTAAAATCCATTTAACAAAACGCAAACGAGACCCAAAGAAGTTCGACCTGGATGCTTTGTCTGAAGCATCCGAAGGTTACAGCGGCTCTGAAATAGAGCAGGCTGTCGTATCCGCCCTGCACGAGGTCTATTCCGATAAAGCCGGCCTAAACACAGAAAAGATTCTCTCGGCCCTTAAGAACTCGCCACCCATCTCGGTAACATTGGCAGAAAACGTCCAATATCTGCGGAACTGGGCTGAGGGCAGATGTGTATCAGCCGATTGAAAAACAAATCGAGCAGCTTTTAGCCTTTATCTTTTCACACTTCACTTTTATAATAGTTCCGTTATTAGCTTATATGATTAAAGGATACCTGTTATGGCAAAGTGCAATTCATTCTTCCTGATATCTTTATGCTTAATTGCCGGTCTATTAATCGCCGGCTGTGTGGAACGCAAGCTAACAATCAATACCAAACCCCAGGGAGCATTAGTTCTTTTGAATGATGAGGAAATAGGCACCTCGCCCGTTACGGTCTCCTTCGAATGGTATGGCGATTATTGGGTCAGAATAAGTAAAGAAGGCTATGAGACCCTAAATACCCACCGCCCTTTGAAAGGGCCATGGTACGATAAATTTCCTTTCGATTTCTTCGCTCAAATAGTCAGCCCGAAAAGAATCGTTGATTCATATGAATGGACATTCGAGCTTGAATCCAAAAAGCAAATAAGCCGGGAAGAGCTAATTCAAAACGCAGAAAAACTCAAGAAACAGTTAAATTAGAACCGAATCACTTCTGCTCGTTTCAAGCTATTGATCTGCAGGCAAATCTCCCTTCAAAAAGCCGAGAGGCACAATCTATTCAATTATTTTCGGCTAAAATGACATAATGTTGTCATCCATAGAATTTTTTTATTGAATGTCATATATATACTGCTTAATTTCATTTCTGAAGTTGAGGTGCGACAGGAGAGTAAACAATGTCATGTCTGTAAAAGTTGCTAAGCAATGTTAACGGTGAAATCTCAGTTCACAATCTAAGGAGATAAAAAGATGTCATTGCAATCAGACAGCGTAATACTTGTGCCACCTGAACACGGCAACCATGTCAAATCTACAGCAACAATACTGGTCATATTAGAGGAATTCATACTATACGATATTTACTCGAGAGATGGATTAGATCGATTAAAATCAAGAGAAGGAATATTACTAATTGGAATCGGAAATAAAGAAAATATATTTAGTTGGGCGACAAAAAATAAACTTGATAAGAACGACAGACCCATATTGAAGAACCAAGGTCACAATGGAGACCCTAATAAATTCAAAGGACAAGTACTCTACCTCGGACCGGCCGGAAGTAAAAAAGAAATAAAACCTTTTTTCAACCAGCTTTTGTTAAAGGTAGATGTAATCGAAACGGATGGTCATAGTAGAAAAACGCTAAGTGATTTTAAAAATCTTTTGGAAATACTGAGTTCAGTTGCCACTTTTCACCCCGTTCACGGAACTGCTATATCGGCGGGCTTAGGACTTGCAAGTTCACTTACCGAGTTCGTCAGGCAAACTATGGATGATGATGTCGAAATTAAATATGAAGGTTCTTTGTGCGGAAAACTACCACCAAAAACTGAGTTGTCCGGAGTTATGTTAGGTAAGTACACTCTCCAAAGAACTTGCCAAAAAGATGGTTCCCCAAATATGTTAATCAAATTTAATGTATACTACGTAGAGAACTTTACATCTCAAGTCGAGGTCGATGACCCTTCTTTAGATTGCGAAGATCCGTTGGACAAAAAAGGACCCAGCGTTGGTATGATTGCTACTGGTATGAAGCGTTACGTTGATTTTAAGGAAACTGAGAGTAAAAATAAAATCAAGCGGAATATATATCCAACAGTGGAGGTAATACTGAAAGATATCAAAATTGATTCGCAAAGAACATTAAAGAAAGATAAGTTGATTATTGAAATTGCTGTTGGTGGTGGCGATGGTAGCCTTCCATTATCCTATGAATTAGACAGACCAGGTCGAAAAACAGGATTTATCAAGGTTGGAGGAATACAAAATAGATTACTTTACCAAGGGAAATATAAATCAGGATTGCCTTTCGTAATCTCGATTGTTGGGTCGACTAAAAAATCAAGTGACGCTCTTAAAGAAGCATCCAAAAAGATAATCGTGGAAACTGGTAAATTTGCCAAAAAACTACTTGAGAAAGAGGATGAAAGCATTGATAAAACAACAGAACTTGCAGAATCTATACGCTCTTTTGCAATGGAATTTGATCCATCTAAAGCCTCCATCGGTAAAGTTAGCGGAGCGATATTTAACAATAAAATGCTTCCTAAGCAAGTACAAGATACAATCAAAAATGACAAATTCATTATTGTTCTTCCTGAAGACAAAATAAACAAATGGTACGAAGAAAAAATTACTATTGAATCGGCATCTGGGAAGGCGATAGTCACATTTTGTATTCGAGAAATACGTATATGAACTTGTGGTTATAATATAAGCAGCTTCACCAAAAATGTTAGCAGTATAATCTTGTTATAAATAAATATCTCAGTGAATAACCTTCAGAAGCAAAAATAATATGATGATATACCCCATGTCTAACCAAGATTCTCACGATACCACTTTATTGCTTTTTGAAGACCTTGTTTAAACGGTACCTCAGGTTTGAAATCGATGAGCTTCTCAGCCAATGTTATATCAGCGAGAGAATGCTTGACATCTCCGGGGCGCGGGTCGGTGTAATCAGGCTTAATACTTTTACCAACAGAATCATTAATCATCGCAATAATCTCATTAACCGTTACAGCCTGGCCGCACGCGATATTTATCACTTCGCCCTTAGTATGCTTTACCCTTGCGGCAAGTAAATTGGCCTCGACAACATTATCAATATAAGTAAAATCACGGCTCTGTTCGCCATCGCCATAAACAGTGGGTGGTTTATCTTTTAATATCGCTGTAACAAAAGCAGGGATAGCGGCTGCATATTGACTCGCCGGGTCCTGGCAAGGACCGAATACATTGAAATAACGCAGTGAAATAGTCTCAAGACCAAAAACATAAGAAAAAACCGAGCAATAGTATTCACCGGCCAGCTTACATACAGCATAAGGCGAAAGAGGACTGGGTGACATTGTCTCAACCTTAGGCAAGGTTGGTGTGTCACCATAAGCCGAAGAACTGGCTGCATAAACAAACCGTTTTATACTGGCGTCACGAGCGGCTAAAAGAAGTGTAAAAGTAGCATCAAGGCAGTGCCGGTGCGTGGCAGCGGGGTCGTCCACGCTGCGCGGGACCGATGGTAATGCGCCCTGGTGCAAAACATAATCAATATCTCTCATAGCTGACTGGGCGACCTCCGCATCGCCCATATCGGCTTGGATAAAATCGATTTTGTCTATGATATCAGCAAGATTGCTTTTTTTGCCCGTAAGCAGATTGTCAACAACTCTGACAAAGCAGCCTTGCCGGATGAGTTCCCTGCAGATATTCGAGCCAATAAAACCGGCTCCTCCGGTAACTAAAAACTTCTCCATAAAATGAGCCTCTTAAAAAACCTGCAAACAGATTTAAGAATACACCCGAACAAGTTCGTGTTTGCTAATCCGGATGCCATTATACAAACGTACAATTCAAATAGTATTCACTTTTCAACAAAGTCTGCAAATAAATCTATCGGTCGGCTCAGGTTGTGCCGGCGGCAAGTGCAGCCTTTTCGGCCTTTTTCTGATATTTTCGGTATGACTTGAATTGCTCGTGGAAATATCCACCTTTCATAGCCCTTGCTGCAAAGAGTACACAACCGATTAAATTAGCATTGACTTCTTCAAATTCGCGAATAGTCCTTTGAGCTGCTCCCCTGCTTGTGGCGGCGGCGTTAAACACCAGGATTGTTGTATCGACAAATTTCGCCAATACTTTGGCGTCACTCACCAGCAAAACCGGAGGCCCATCAATTATAATGTGGTCATAGTTCTTACGCTGCTCCGCAAGAATCTCTTTCATCCGGGGGCTACCAAGCAGTTCAACCGGATTAGCAGGTAATGGTCCACTATCCATAATATCAAGACCCTCTACACCACTGGGTCTTATAGCTTCGTTGGAACCGCATTGGTTTGTCAGTACACTGCTCAATCCAAAATCAAAGCCCTCAACTTCAAGTGTATCTTCGAGCACATCTGTCTGTATCTTCGGAAACAGTCTTTGTAAAGCAGGCCGTCTTAAATTAGCGTCTATAAGCAGCACTTTTTTATCCGCAGTAACAAAAGTCGTTGCAAGATTTACCGCCACAGAAGTTATACCATCCCCTGCCATTCCGCTGCTGACAAGGAGAGACTTCAATGAATCAGCGGTACCGGAGAGCTTCACGTTCGTTCGACATCGCCTGTAGGCCTCGCTTATTACAGAGTAAGGCGCCTGTCGAACAGCATGACAAAGCTCAATACGTCGAACCTGACCATCTTCAGATGCATCAGGGATAACACCCAACAGGGGAATATTCAAAAACCTGGCAACGTCGCTTGGGGTGCGTACGAGGTCGTTAGTCAATTCAACAAGGAAAGCAAGACCTATACCAAGCATAAAGCCCAGCATCGTTCCACTTGGGAACCAAAGATACCACTGACGCGAGAACGTCATTTCCAGAGGTATAGGAGCAACTCCGACACGCTGTACTTTAGGTGTCTCAGGAGCTTCGTGCAGCATCTTCAATTTCTCAACCTGCTCTTTGATTGCGTCGAGCATTAAAACACGCTCATCCCTTACTTTCATCCGCTGTTCATACTGGATACGCGCGTTGTCAAGCTCTACTTTGTCCGCCTCTGCCTCCTGCCGCATTGTTTCCACCTGTTCGAATCTTTCCTGCAGCACATGTAAACCATCACGTGCATTTTCGAGATTCGCCATGCTGACCTGGTCCGAGATTTCGGATTTCCTGAGATCTCTTCTTTTTTTAATTTCGTCCACCTGCCCTCTTAAAAGGCGCACATCCCTGTGATTTTCACCGAACTTCGCGAGTTTGCCCGACAACTGGGCCTCCTGGAAAGCAATCTGCTGAGAAAGGGTAATCATAACAGCGTCCTGTTCTACAATATATTCAATCTGCTCGGTAATAGGACCCGTCGCCAAATCTTGAAGATTCATTATATCGGCGCCAAGCTGTCTTATAGCTAATTCGAGTTTGTTTTTCTCAAGCTCCAAATCATTCAATTTTAGAGTTATTGTATGCTGGAAATTCCGTCCTACAGGCATAGCAAGGTCAGTTATACCCCATCTCTCCCTGACATCATCCAGATCGTCATTGGCTGCATCAAGCTCTTCCTGAACACGGCTCTGACGGTCTTGAAGCATCATCAGCTCAGCACTTACCTTTCCTCGTTCGACAGTCCCCTGCCTGGCAATAAATAAACGCACCATTTCGTTGACTATGTCCGCTGCTTCTCTGGCATCAAGGCAGGTCATTGAGACCTCAACAAACTCAGCATCTCTATGAGGTTCAGCACGAAAATGCTTGTCCAAATACTTCACAGCTTTTCTAATGCTTTCATCCCTGCGCCTGAACCACTCTGTTCTCTTAACGAGGTCACTTTCAAGCAAATCCTGTAAATTACTCTGCTGCTTGATAAGATTGGCTATCGACAGACGATAACCATACAAAATATCCTTCTGCGTCTGAGGTGTATCGATGACCATAGGGTCTGTTTTAACAGGAGGCAGAACTTTTATATAGGTTGTTGCTGTATATTCCGGGAGATACTTATGTAAAAGATACCAGCCACCACCTCCGGCTACCAAACCCAACATAGTCAGAATAATTATCAGCAATATATGCCTGCGCAATATCCCAATGGCCTCTTTTGGCGTCATCGAGGTGGTCGCCGGGTGTCTCGGTATTACCGGCCCTGCTATTCTATTGGATGCTATTGGTTTTCCTTCAGCCATCCTGTTCTCTACTCGGAATCAACCAAATAAAACAACTTTAGTATTACGCACTGCTATAATTATTTTATGAGCAAGGCATCACGGTGACACCCGCTCAATAGCCGCATTTATTCGCTGCTCAGCTTTTTGCGACAATCTATCTGCCCTTGTTTCCAACGCCTGTTTATAAGCAGCGAGCGCCTCATCTTTTGCTCCAAGCCCTTCTTTAATCATTCCTCTATGCTCGTACACCTGAGCAGGTACGATAATGTCATCCTGCTTATATTGTTGCAGAGCAACCGCCAAAAATTCGGCGGCCTGCGAATCTTTACCGCTCTTATGCAGCACATAAGCATAAGTATCCAGGAAGCCGGGATTATTCGGCATTGCATCAAGTGCGCGTTTGGCGTACCTGAGAGCTTCCGGGAGCCTTTCATTATTCTCAGCAAGTAAATACGCTAAGTTGTTCAGGATATTGGTGTTTTTCGGCATTTTAATAAGCAGACTTTCGTAATCTACGATAGCATTTCTAAGATAGTTTTTATCGGAACTTTTCTCGTAAGCGAGGGTTAAAGTGTCGGCTTTTTTCACCGTGTAATCAATTCTGCGTTTACTGTCCGGGTCTGTAAGCTGGATGCATTTGTCGATATAATCTATGGCCTTGTCATAATCGTTGTTAATCTTCACTAAATTAAACATGGCAAAATTGGCAGCAAGTGAATCAGGGTCGGTTGCGAGTTTCTGTCGGCAATACTTTAAAACTTCATCAGGACCCAATATCAGAAACATTCTCAGAAGTACTTCAGAGGCAAGTGATTCATTTTCCCCTGCTTTATCAACAGCTTTCCAGCAATATTCAATAGCAGTTAATCTTTCATCGAGCTTTAATCTCGCCTGAGCCATTCGCAAATATACTATCGGAGCAAGGTCACTATCAACATACTTTTTACACTCTTCAAAAACCCTTTCCAGCTTTCGAGGATTCCAATCTTCCTTGTTCTGCTCCCCTGCCCCCAGGATAAGTGCCTTTAAATACCCATCAAATGCTGTAGCGTAAAGTGCATCCTTTACTTCATTGTTCTCATTCATGGTTCCGTGCACTTGACGCCTGAGAATACAAGCCTTCATATATAATTGCTCGGCTTTGTCAAAATCGCCTCTTTGAATGGCAAATACACCCGCTCGATTAAGCCACTGTACACTATCGGGATATTTCTCAAGCGTTTCGGAATAGAATTTCGTCAGTTCTTCTTTTCTGTCAAGCTGCATATAAACACGCTCGAGTAATAATCTGGCTTCCGGAGGAGCACCAGGTACGTCAATTGTAACTTTAAGTTCGGTGATAGCATCCTCATATCTCTTTGCGCCCATATAAGCCTTGGCCAGAGAAATCCGAGTAACAGGCCCATCCGACAATAACTTGCTTTCTCTAAGGTCGCTGATCGCCTTACCATAATCTGCGAGGAAAAAATAAATTTCACCCCTTAACCGCCACGGTGCTGGATTCTTTGGATTTACCTGGAGATTTTTATTTGTCAACTCTAACGCTTTATCCAGTCGCCCTTGTCTCATCAACAACCATGCCTCAAGCAGGTTTACTCTATATTCATTGGGATATTTTTCCCTAAAGCTTTGTAATTTGTATTCAGCTTCCTTGATAAGTCCGACTCTAAGAAAAGCCTCAATTTGAATAAGATTGTTCTCCACAGTATTATCATTAGCCACAAGCTCTTCAGAATACTTTCTTACAGCCTCTCTGTTGGTGATTTTTTCAGCAACAAGCAACAAACCCCTGAGTACAACGCTGTCTTTTGTGCCGCTTTCGTATAACTGCTCCAAAACCGCCTTCGCATCCTCATATTGGCCCTGCCTAAAATAATGGTCCCAAAGCAATCTTTCATCGTGCGATTCCTCCAGCAGTGCCTTTGCTTTTTCATCCTGTCCTCTGGCCCGAAAGTATTCCGCATAGAGATAGAGCATCTGTTTGTCGTGAGGATTTATTTTCTTTGCTTGCTCGAAAGCCGAAGCGGCGATACCAAACATCACCTCCTTGAGTTGTGGATTAGTTTGCTTTACAGCAACTTCCGTCGCTAGTTGTCCGAGTAGTAAAGCATTGTTCATATTAGGAGCGGCCCTTTGCAAATCCTGGCGAATGGCAACAGCCCTCAACGGCTCTGTCGGAGTTAAATACTCAGCGTACAGGCTCAACAACACCAAATCACCGGGATTCAATACAATCGCCCTTTCCAAAGCAGTCCTGAATTCAACCTTCTGAGCCGAGGAGACACTATCACCAAGCTTCTGATTTCGAAAATATAGCAGCTTGGTTGCTGCTTTTGCGATTACTCCATCGAGAGGATTTAAAGATGCGGCTTTGCGAATGTCTTCCAAAGATGCATGCTCATTACCAAGAAAAGCATTAATGTCACTTCTGAGCATATAAGCATACGAAAATACCGGTCTCTGTTTCAAACATTCATCTATCTTTGCCAATGCATCCCCGAATTTACCTTTGTCTACAGCCAGACGAGTTGCAAAAATCCGCCCCTGGCACTCATCGAGATTTTCTCGCTGAGCTAATTCTGTTATCCGCTCTGCCACCTTCCAGTCATTCATATCAAGTGTTAAATCTAAAAGATGGATTGCAGCTATTTTCATCCGCTCAAAAGCCAGCTCCTCGTGCACCAGTTGTTTTGAGGTCGCTGTTTCAACAGCTTCGTTTAACTGTGCGATCGCTTTTTCCGGTTCATTATACATGCGATAAAACATTCCAAGCTGTGTTGCCCGGTGAATTGGGTCGGCTACACTCTTCAGTACCTGCTCTTCTATTTCTTTGCGTCTTTCTGTCGAAACTTTTGCCGGCTCAGGTTCAGAAAGTATCAGCTTATAAACCTGAACTGCGGCGTTATCCGGAAAACGTTCTAAAAATCTATTGACTAAATTTTCGGCAAGGACTGTTTCGCCTTGTGAAATGTAATTTTCACAAACATTTATAACAGAAAAATGTTCAACAGAATTTGGCTCTATCTGCAATAGCTTTTCTAAAAGTTCAGTTTCAAGTTGCCAATAGCTTTTCAATTCCCCCGTCATTAAATGGATATCGGCCGCTTGCTTAGCAGATTCTTTTTCTATCGACTCTGTTTGCTGGGAATTTTGGTCCGAATCTTCGCGCATTTCCTTCTGAGACATACTCAATTGAATTTGCCTAATCTTAGA
>CAZJIR010000052.1:0-11153 GCA_964546095.1 uncultured Pirellulales bacterium | reverse complement strand
ATGGCAGTGTGTACCGTAGTATCGACCGGTTCCTTCAAGTACTAACAATCCTTTTTAGGTCCGAGAATTACTTATCTATTAATATTGTTGGAAAAAGTGAAAAATTTACTTGACATTTTAAAACATATGTTTAAAACTATTGTATAAAACATCCGTTTATATTTTGCTAAGGTAGTTTCTATGGTTCACGAAAATAATGACAATAATAGAGGTGTCCGTGATAGATTGCTTGATGCTGCCGAAGAGCTTTTTTGCAAACATGGTTTTGAGGGCGCAAGTATTAGGGATATTGCAGCCGCTGCCGAATGCAACATAGCATCGGTCAACTATTATTTTGGTGGTAAGCAGCAGTTATACGAAGAGGTTTGGCGCCGTCACCTGATTAAAATGCGCGATATTCGCATTGCAAGTATTGAAAATGTAATGTCTCAAAACAGTGGCCGGCCTTGTGTCAAAGATTTGCTCCGGTCGTATGCCAATTCATTTATTGAACCGCTGGTTAGAAAAGGCAAGGGAGGGTGGTTCGTCAAACTTATGACCAGGGAGATGATTGATCGGAAACTGCCTCCAAATATGTTCGTGGAAGAGATGGTTATGCCCGTTATGATTGTTCTGCAGAAGGCTTTAATAAAAACCTGTCCGGGGCTGGATGAGTCAAAAGCCCGGCTGGTGATACTTTCTATCGTTGGGCAGTTAATACATATAGTCGTCGCGGAAACTATGTTTGAGCAGACTAGTATTCCGAATGTGCCAAAGTATGAGTTAGACGAAGTAGTTGACCACATTGTAAAATTTTCCGCTGCCGGGATTCAGGGCTATATGAAGAACGAATAATCTAAAAGAGTGTAAAAACATCAAAGTAGAGGAATTAGATTAATAAGAAATTACTGATAGTAAACTGCTGATTATGAAATTGTTTGTTCTGAATTTAATAATATTGTAAAATCTGCGTTTTTTTAGGCTGAAGCTATGAAACTTTTCTGGCAAAAACATACTGGAATAATTGCTTGTGTCCTTGTTTTATTACTAATTGTAGGTTGTGTTAGTACTGAACAATTTTATCAGGATGTTGGTTTATCAAGGGAGGTTGCGTACAGGCAATGGAAGACTCGTAAAGAACGCTCGGAGCAGTCTCAGCCGCGTATCAGCGGTGAATTAAGTATCCGGGATTGTTTAAAACTGTCGCTGGCCAACAATAAAGTTCTGCAACGTGTAACCGAGGAAAAGGGAATTGCTCGCGGAGAAAGGCTAAAATCCTATTCGGCGATATTACCATCTTTGAATCTCACGGGAGATTACCTTCGACGTGATGAGGTCTCTTCTTTTACTATTGGGTCGCAAAAAATCACGATGGGGGATGTTGATAATTATACGGTGGGCCTTAGAGTTTCTCAGCCGATTTTTGCCGGCGGGGCGATACCGGCCCAGATACACTCTGCGAGGTTATTTACTTTGCTGGCTGACCAAACAGTTCGAGCGGCGGTCCAGGACCTGGTTTATACAGCTACTTTTTCATATTACGATGTTTTGCTCAATCAGCATTTACTGCAAATTAGCACTGATGCCGTTCGTTCGGCTCAGGTACATCTTGATAATGTCAAACAAAGACGACGGGGCGGGGTCGTCTCTGATTTTGACGTTTTGCGAGCTGAGGTGGAGCTGTCAAATTTTCAGGCTGAGCTGATACGAAACAGAAATGCCATCGACGTGGCAAAAACTCAGTTGCTGAAGGTAATGGGTGTTTCGCAGGATAGTGACTTTACTCTCTCGGATGAACTGGTTTATGTTCCTTCGGAAACAACAAAGGAAGAGGCGGTTGAAGCTGCTTGTCAGAACCGTCCTGATTTATTTAGTCGTGAGTTTGATATAAAGTATCAGGAGGAGTTACTTAAAATTTCCCGGAGCCGATATTGGCCGGTTATAAGCGGCTATTATGACAATACCTGGTCAAAGCCAGACCCGCACAACACTATGGATATTGAATGGGGCCATCTCTGGCAGGCCGGTGTTATGGCAACAATTCCTCTATTTGATGGTTTATCGCGCGAGGGCGAGCTGGTTGCTCAGAGGGCGCGAATCAGACAGGCCCAGATAGATTTAGTTGATGCCGAAGAGACTGCTTTGTTCGAATTAACAAAAGCATTAATAAGCATTGAGAACGCCGAAGAATTTATTGAATCACAAAGAATGAACCTAATCAGGGCTAAAGAAGGACTAAGATTAGCAGAAGTAGGTTATAAACAGGGCACTAATACACAGTTTGAGACAATAGATGCCCAGGCTGCTCTAACAACGGCCAGTGTGAACAATTACCAGGCTGTATATTCGCACATAATTGCGAAATTGGATTTACAAAAAGCCATGGGAACAATCACAATGTTTGAAGCGGATGAAAACTATGAGCAAGCTGAAAATCACGAATCAACAGCTTCCCAAGACAATACTTCACAGGCAGTTGTTAAAGAAGAGCAGAATCAGACAAAATAATCTGTAGCGATAGGTGGAGAAGTTTTAGTGTCGGGATTGGGTTTAACCGAGGAAAAAATACAATGAAAAGGCAGTTAGCTTATATATGTTGGTTATTGATTAGCTGCACGATGTTTGCTGGTTGTATGGTAGGGCCGGATTATTCCAGGCCTGAAACCGCGGCAGATACGTCCGACAGCTATTTTTACACAGGGATACATGACCGGGACGTTAATGACTTTAACGATATCGACCAGTGGTGGCAGAGATTTGGTGACCCAACGACTACACTGCTGGTGCGTGAGACTCTGGAAAACAACTATAGCCTTAAAGCGGCGGCCGCACGAGTGCTCCAGTCACAGGCTGCGCTCGTAGAGGCTCGAGGCCGGCAGTTGCCGGATGTCTCCTATAACCTTAACCGTGACAGAAGTAAACGCTCTTTCAACTTCGGCGGTGCCGGCAGGTTCAGTGTAATGAGCACGACGTGGTCGCAGGATATTTCTGTAACCTACATGCTGGATTTTTTCGGCAAGCTCAGGCGTACGGAACGGGCGGCATGGGCAGATATGCTTGCCGCTGAGGCGAGTGAGCAGGTTCTTGTTAATTCGTTGATTGCTACTGTCATCAACGCCAGAGTCAACATCGCCACCCTTCAGCGCAGGTTGGCTATAGCACGGGCCAATACCGAAAGCAGGCGTCAAACTCTGGAGATTGTCGAACGGCGCTACGGTCAGGGACTTGTTGGGCCGGTCGATATTAGATTGGCACGTGAAAATCTCGCTTCATCGCAGGCATTTGAGCCGGTTATTGAACTGTCTCTGATTACGGCTCGTCACGCTCTTGATGTGCTTTTGGCTCGCCGCCCCGGCTCATCGGAAGAATTACCTCAGACATTGGCGGATTTGCCGGATTTGGAACCTGCGCCTGTTGGACTACCTGCGTCTCTGCTTGACCGCAGGCCTGATGTAATAGCGGCCGAATTTTCACTGCGGGCGGCCAACGAGAGAATTGGTGTGAGCATTGCTCAGCTTTATCCTGATTTAACTTTGACCGGAAGTTATGGTTTTTCCGGAGATATTATTGAGGATATTTTTCAGCAGGATGAAACGGAGATGTATTCACTTATTTCACGTCTTGCCCAGCCTATTTTCAAAGGCGGACAGATAAGAGCACAGATTGACGCGGCCGAGGCGCGTTTTGCTGAGCTGGCGGCCAATTACGCCGAGACGGTACTGACTGCAATGAGGGAAGTCGAGGATGCTCTTATCAGTGAGCGGATGCTGCAAACTCAGTTCGAATATACCCGGATTCGGCTCAGAGAGGCTAACGCCGCAGAGAGCCTTTCAAAGGAGCGGTATCAACGTGGTGTTGAAGGGATATTGGCCGTGCTCGAATCTGAACGCCGCGGCAGAATGGCGGAAGAAGAATTGGCGGTTCTTATGGGTCAGCTTTGGACTACACGGGTCAATCTTTTCCTGGCTCTGGGTGGTGACTGGGATTATCAGCAGGAGACTGAAAAGCAAGTTGCCTTGGACAATAACTAAGCAGATAAAAACAGAAAGTGAGCTTATGAAACAAAATCGTAAGATGAGAAGAGTAAGGTCGGGACTCGCACAATTGCTAATCGTACTTGGCGTTATAATTGTGGGGATTATAATTACCGTGATTCTCATCAAGCTGAAAAAACCGCCAAAACAGGAAAAACCCGAAATCCTCGCTCCATTAGTTAAAGTTGAGCAGCTAAGTCGCAAAGATATTCAGATGGTTGTTCGTGGTTACGGAACAGTCAGCCCCAGGGTACAGGTGGAAATCGTACCACAGGTTTCCGGAAAAGTGGTTTGGGTCAATCCGCAATTTAAGGCCGGAGGTTTTATCCGGTCTAATGATAAAATACTCAAAATAGATCCGAGAGATTATGAATTGTCCGTACGTCAGGCCAACGCTTCCGTTGCAGAGGCCCAGGTGCAGTTCGACCTCGAAAAGGCTGAAGGAAAAGTCGCAAGAGAAGAATGGCAACAGCTTCATCCTGACACGGAACCTGTTTCGCCGCTGGTTTTTCGTGAACCCCAGATACGCCAGGCCGAGGCTCGGCTCGAATCAGCCAAAGCAGGCTTGGCAGTAGCCGAATTGAATCTTGAGAGAACGCAATTGTCTCTGCCGGTCGATGCTCTGATAATGAACGAGAAAGTTGACCTTGGCCAGTTTGTGGTCAGCGGCCAGGCCGTAGGTACTGCGTACGGAATTGAGTCTGTCGAGATAGAAGTACCACTCGAAGACAGAGAGTTGGCATGGCTTAATATACCCGACAATACGGTTTCATTGAATGGTGATATGCCTTTGCTTAAGGGTTCGGAGGTTGAGGTAAAGGCCAAATTTGCCGGAGCCGAACATATCTGGCAGGGTCACGTTGTACGAACTACAGGTCAGGTTGACCGGACTTCGAGGCTTATATCGGTTGTGGTTGAAGTGCCTGAACCGTTCAGGCGCGCTGATTCCCGCCCGCCGCTGATGCCGGGTATGTTTGTAGAAGTTCTTATTGAGGGTAATATTCTTAAAAACGCAGTAGCAATACCTCGGGATGCAATACGCGAAAGTAATGAGGTATGGATAGTTGAAGACGGCCGATTAAACGTCCTTGGTTTGAATATTGTTCGTGCCGACAGGGATTTTGCTTATGCGATATCAGGCCTTGACGATGGGAATATGATTGTTTTAAGTTCCCTTGATACGGTTGTTGAAGGAATGAGTGTCCGAACTCAAACAGGATTATCAACTACATTTGCCGAAACTGAAAAAAACGAGGACGAAATACAGGCTCAGGGAGTAAAAACAAATTAAATGGATGATTCAGAAGAAAAAAAAGGTATTCTCGGCTGGTTTGCATCAAACCACGTCGCAGCAAACCTGTTGATGTTTTTAATCATTTTCGCAGGTCTGCTTTCTATTTTTAGCACCAAGCTGGAAGTTTTTCCTGAGTTCAGCTTGGATATGATTAATATCATGGTGCCTTATCGGGGGGCTTCACCGGCTGATGTTGAAGAAGGAGTGTGCCTTCGTGTTGAGGAAGCGATAGCCGGTGTCGATGGAATAAAACGAATGACCTCAAGCGCTGCCGAGGGTGGTGGTTCAACTTTGGTTGAAGTGGAGGAATATGCCGATGCGAAGGATGTGCTTGATGATATTGAAACAGAAATTGGTACTATCATCACTTTCCCCGTGGAAACTGAAAAACCGATTATTTCAGAGCTTAAGAGCCGCCACAAAGTAATCACCGTTGTGGTCTTTGGTGATACTTCAGAAAAAACGCTTAAAAAGTTGGCTGAGCAGATTAGAGATGACCTGACTGCGATGGAAAATATAAGTCAGGTAAGCATGTCCGGAGTTAGACCTTATGAAATATCCATTGAAGTTTCTGAGGAAAATCTTCGTCGCTACAATCTGAGTCTTGATGAAGTATCAAGAGCTGTCAGGAACTCTTCGCTGGACATCCCTGCCGGTTCGGTTAAAACCTCCGGCGGAGAAATTCTCGTTAGAACAAAAGGACAAAAATACTTCGGTCCTGAGTTTGAAAAAATCATAGTTCTCACAAGAAACGATGGTACAAAAGTAACACTTGGTGACATTGCTCAGGTTAAAGATGATTTTGAAGATGTTGACCTTTATTCGAGGTTTGACGGTAAAAGAGCTGCTTCTGTGCGTGTATCGAGAATAGGCGAGGAGGATGCGCTGGATGTCGCCCGAACTGTAAAAAGATATATCAACAAGAAAAAAGAGAACTTACCTGAAGGTGTTTCGATAGCTTTGTGGGAGGATGATACGGAAATTCTCAAGGCCAGAATGAACCTTCTTAAAAGAAATGGATATTTAGGTCTGATTCTTGTATTTCTGTGCCTGACATTGTTTCTAAACCTGCGTCTTGCCTTTTGGACGACAATGGGGATTCCCATATCTTTTTTTGGGGCCTTTTATATTTTGCCCCTCTTTGATGTCACGATTAATATGATGAGTCTTTTTGCATTCATTATGTCACTGGGCCTTGTAGTGGACGATGCAATTGTAGTAGGTGAGAATATATTCGCATATCGTCAGCAGGGGATGGATAGAAACGCCGCGGCGATAAAAGGTGTAAAAGAAATGTGTATGCCCGTTACATTAGCTGTACTTACTACGATGTTTGCATTTATACCGTTGGCTTACACGGGCGGCATTATGGGCAAGATACTTAGAGTTTTGCCTATAGTCGTAATTGGAGTCCTTTCATTTTCACTGATTGAGGCTTTGCTTATCTTACCGGCCCATCTGTCCTCAGAAAGATTCTCCAAGAAAAACAGAATAGTACGTTTTACGGACAATATCAATAAATGGACAGAGAGAGGTCTCATGTGGTTTGTTAATGGTCCGTTTGCCAGTTTTGTTCTTCGAGCAGTCAGATGGCGATACGTAACATTGTCCGTCGGTGTTTCCGTATTTCTGATAACAATCGGTTTTATCGCCGGGGGCTATATTAAGTTTGTATTTTTCGATACTATCGAAGCCGATAATATGATGGCAACATTAACAATGCCCTTGGGTACGCCGGTTGAGCAGACAAGAGAAATCATAGAAGGGATTGAAAAGGCAGCTTTTGATGTTATTGCGGAGTTTGACAGCGAACGACAGGGTAAACTATCGCTTATGAAACACATATCAACGACTGTTGGTGCTCATCCGTCGTTGGAAAGAGGTGGTCCTGTCCAGGTTGACTTGGGTGCCGGGGCGCAGTCGCATCTGGCGGAAATAAATGTCGAGTTGCTCGGAGGAGAAGAACGTGATGTATCAAGTGTGGTGTTGAAAAACCGCTGGAGAGAGCTTGTCGGTGAGGTGCCTGGCATTTCATCGCTGACCTTCATGTCCGAATTCGTCACTACCGGTAATGCCATAGAGGTGGAATTATCTCATGAGGACTTTGATGACCTTGTAAGGGCGGCAGAGGATTTTAAAAGCATTTTACACCAATATACGGGAGTTGAGGGCATAGCCGACAGCTTTGAGCCGGGCAAAGCTGAGCTAAAGCTTGACCTTAAGGATACAGGACGTACTTTAAGACTGACACTTTCGGACCTGGCAAGACAGGTCAGACAGGGCTTTTATGGTGAGGAAGCCCAGCGTATCCAGCGAGGACGTGATGATGTCCGGGTCATGGTCCGCTATCCGGAGGAGGAGCGAAAAAGTCTCGCGGATGTGGAAAATATGAGGATTCGCTTGCTAAGCGGGACCGAAATTCCATTTAAGGCCGTTGCCGAAGTTGAATATGGCCGTGGTTATTCTACTATCCGCCGAGTTGACCGCAAACGTGTCGTAAGCGTATCAGCCGATGTTGATGGAGCGGTTGCCAACGCAAATGAGATTAATATAGACCTGCGTGAAAGAGTACTGCCGGATCTGTTAAATAAATATCCGGGATTGCAATATCGTTATGCCGGCGAGCAACGCGAAATAAATGAATCGCTTGGCACTCTTAAAACGAATTTCTTGATTGCTCTACTGGCAATCTATGGTTTGCTGGCTATACAGTTCAGAAGTTATTCGCAGCCTGCTATAGTAATGTCTGCAATACCGTTTGGTATCGTAGGGGCAACAATAGGCCATTTGTTGATGGGTTTCAATCTTGGTATTCTTTCCCTGTTTGGAATTGTGGCCCTTTCAGGCGTGGTAGTAAATGATGCTCTTATTATGATAGACTTAATCAACCGCGAGCGTAAGAGTGGCATCGAGTTGCATCAGATACTTCGTGACTGTGCGACCCGTCGGTTCAGGCCTATTATGTTGACAACTCTAACGACTTTTTGTGGTCTGCTACCGATGATAACAGAAAAAAGCCTCCAGGCTCGGTTCCTGATACCAATGGCCATAAGCCTGGCATTTGGTGTGATGTTTGCTACCTGCATAACACTTTTGCTGGTACCTTCATTATATATGATTCTTGAAGATATCAAGAATCGACTTTTTACGTAGACACAGAAATAACCGCGGATATTCACCACGGGCCCGAATATTCCATATGCAAAGCAAAAAAGCGTTTAAAAAGGGATGATTAACGATATTACTTGATTTGTGCCTGATTGCTTTATAAGTTATTTCTGACGTGGGGATTAACAAATAGGAGAATTTTTTTAGAATTTTCTGGCAATACTGTGTCCAAAGGCGGATAATAACTTTTGTTTACTTTTATGTGATGAAAGAGGTGAGAGTATGGCTTAAAGTCATGGTTCATTTTCTCAGCTGGGGCTAATTTACCGGAATAGGTTTTGTGAAACATTCTGCACATATTTGTTTAATGTTTGTAAAGTAGATAGCAACTGTAAGTAATTTTTAATAAGGCCCAGCTCTCGCGGGAATAATGACTCTCCATGTGCAGGATATAAAGGCGGTGAGATTATGGAAGTTACTGCAAAATATAAAGCGAATGTTGAAATTGCTTCTGACCCTGAGGCTCTCGCGCAAAAGAGTGTCGAACTTTTTGTTACTGATGCGAAAAAAGCAATAGAATCAAAGAATGCCTTTTACGTAGCCATATCAGGAGGACATACGCCCAAGCGTTTTTTTGAGTTACTCGGCGAAGTTCCGCAGGCAAGCTCTCTGCCCTGGGATAAGATACAACTGTTCTGGGTTGACGAGCGATACGTTGAACCGGATTCGGATTGGAGTAATTACAAGCTGGCAGCCGATACTTTCCTGACTAAAGTCGCCATCCCCGAAGATAACATCCACCGAATCCCCACCGAGCACGACGATTTCAAGGTCGCGGCCCACTACTACGAGCAAACCATCAGGGATGTTTTCGGCATCGAAAAAAAGCAAAAGCCTGAATTTGATTTGATTATGCTTGGTATGGGCGCTGAGGGACATACCGGTTCTCTGTTCCCAAATTCCTATGCAACTTTTGATACAGTAGACCTGGCTTGCGTTGTTTATGTTATGGATGAGAAGCTTAACAGGATAACCTTAACGCATCCGGTTTTACGTGCCGCCTCTCATTTAGGGATTTTAGTTTCCGGCCCTGAAAAAGCTAAAATTCTCAAGGAGGTTTTGACCAGTGAACCGGATGAAGTGCGGTATCCAATTCACGTCCTGTGGCCAATTCTTGATAAGGTTACCTGGCTGGTTGACAAAGAAGCGGCCAAATCCCTGTGATTGCAATGCTTTAAGGCCTTGTATTTTGCTTGGTTCTTGACTTTACTCAGGGATGGTTATTTTTGTTCCCGGCCTGAGTTTGTTAACATCTTTTATTATTCTTTTATTGGCATCGAAAATTTTCCGCCATTCATTTGCAGAACCGTAGTAAGTACGCGAAATATCGGAAAGGGTCTCTCCTTCGCGTATAATGTGGAACTTTTTAGTTTGTATTTTCTCAGCTTGCTCATATATCGTTAAATCCGGCTGTTTTGATTGATTATCAATTGTTAATGCGTGTTTGTTTTCTTCGCTGACTAAAGCTAAGCTATTTGTCGAAAAATTATTTGGCCCGGTAAGGCCTTGCTGTTGCTGTGTGGTATTACGATATTCCGGGCCTGCTGTTTTTGGAATTAAAGTGTGGCCGGTAGCGAGCCAGAGCATAACAACCGTTACCAATACCAGGCCCAGAAGCAACCCGATTTTCATGTCCTTCGGTATCATAGAAAGGTACGAGAGCAAAAAATTAAAAAATTGCTGTTAAACCGAAGTTAAAGAGCAAGACAAGTTGTGAGTTTTTTACTGTGGTTTTTAGTTTTGGTTTAATAATGTTATTTGCTTTTCCCTTTTTTTACTCTTTTCCCAAGTAATAATATTGGAGCAGCTATCGCGATGGATGAATATGTTCCTACGATTATGCCCAGACCGATTGCGAAGGTAAAGCCTCTTAAGCCAGGCCCCCCGAATATATACATTATCAGCACGACTATAAATGTTGTAAGGGATGTCATAATGGTTCTGGAAATCGTTTGATTGATACTGTCGGTAATTATCTGTGGGTTAATGATAGCCTTACGGCGATTTTCACGAATTCGGTCAAAGACAACAATCGTATCGTTAAGTGAGTATCCGATTAGTGTAAGAAAGGCGGCTATCATAGCCAGGTTGATTTTGAAATCTCCGATTAAAAGCATTTCACCGATTGGTTTCGCTGCGATGTAGGTACACGCAGCAACAGCGCCGAGTGTGATACATACATCGTGTACTAACGCTGTAATGGCGGCAATGCCGTATCGGACATTTCCAAATCGAATCCATATATAGGTGACAATAGCAAATAACGACAGGATAATAGCAATCAGCGCCCGGGTCTTTTGCTCTTTGCCTACCGAAGGGTCGAATTGTCTTACGCGCGGTAGTGATGTTTCAAGTCTGGCTGCGGCTGAGACTTTGGCCGTTTCGTTTTCCACGAACCGTGTCCATTCGTCATCGGTTAATTCGCGGAATCCCGCTTCCTGTTCTGCGCTTACGTAAACAAAAGAATTGATAGGCTGGTTTGGTTCGTTTGTTGTTGTATTTGGTCCGAAGATTTCATAAGGATACCGGTTAAGATTTTGTGTGTCAGGCTTGAATTGTAAGGCGTTCAATCTTTGTTTGATGTCCTCTAATGTAGAAGGGCGATTGATTTGGCATGCAATCCTGACCCCGCCGGGAAAATCAACAAGTTCCGGGTAAGAGCTTATCAGCTTCTCAGT
>CAZJIR010000051.1:10961-11214 GCA_964546095.1 uncultured Pirellulales bacterium | reverse complement strand
TCAATAACGCTGAGATTCCAAACATCTGGCAAGGTGGTATTTGGAACTTTACGACACACGAGTATTTTGTTGTGGACAATTTTGAGGACTACAACGATTACGAACCTGACAGGATATTTGATGCGTGGATAGATGGATGGGGCATCGAGACGAACGGTTCAACAATAGGTTATTCTAATCCCGATTTTGAAATGGGAGAGCATTTCGTCGAGACAAATGTTGTTCACAGCGGCTCTCAGGCAATGCCGTATTT
>CAZJIR010000051.1:0-10951 GCA_964546095.1 uncultured Pirellulales bacterium | reverse complement strand
GACGTTGAGCTCCCGACGAGACTGGACCGAAAAGGGCATCGGTACATTGACTCTCTGGTTCAGGGGCAATGCCGCTGGTTTAGTGGAAGACCCTGCTGGCACCTATACAATAGCTGCATCCGGTACCGATATTTGGAGCACGGCTGACGAATTCCGATATGTCTTCAAGCAATTGACCGGACCCGGTTCCATTACAGCCAGAATGGAAAGTGTCGAGAACACAGACCCCTGGGCCAAGGCGGGTGTTATGATTCGTCAGACTCTTGAGCCGGGCTCCAAATTCGCAGCAGTGTATATCACACCCGAAAACGGATGCAGATTCCAGGCCAGGCTAATGCCAGCCGTTGATGCTACGAGCGACACCTCAGTGGCAACTGTCGAACAAATGGCAATCACTGCTCCTTACTGGGTGAAGATAGAGCGTGATGCCGCTGGTAATTTTAATGGCTACTACTCCAATGACGGCACCACTTGGGTGGCGATGTCATGGAATCCGCAGAACATCCCAATGCCTCCGGATGTTTATATAGGTCTGGCAGTGACCAGCCATAATTCTGGTGTAACCTGCATTGCTGAATTTTCCGATGTCCAGACTACAGGTACGGTTAGTCCGGCGTTGTGGACACAACAAGCTATTGGAGTAGAAATGCCCAGTAACGATGCCGCTTCTATGTATGTTGTCCTCAATGGCAGCGCTGTGGTTTATCACGAAAATCCGGATGCATCATTGATAAGTGAATGGACGCAGTGGAATATCGACCTGCAGGAATTTGCAGACCAGGGTATAAACCTTACCAACGTCGACACCCTTGGAATTGGATTTGGTGACAGAGGCAATCCTCAGCCCGGAGGTTCAGGTATAGTGTACTTCGACGATATCAGGCTGTATCATCTACTGCCGGAACTGACACCTTAAATCGGGATTTATGCGATAATTAAAAACAGCGTTATTTATATTGAAGATTTTTGCCAATTCGGGGCCTATACAGAGTGACTCAATATAAGTCTCTTTTAGATGATAATTGATTCCAAAAAAGATGCCCATTCTCTGACATTAATTCAACTGTAACTGGGCATCATTTTTTGTTAGGTGGGTCGGGCAAAGGAAGAGGTGCAAGGCTTTTAGGGCCGGTTCTGGCTGTACCGTAGTCGAAGCCCAGTTTCGAAGGTAACTGGCCGGACGTTGTTGCACCACCAAGCAACCTATCGTGTTCGGCTAAAATGTCCGGTATATTGTTTCGCTCAATAGCTCTTCTTATAGTCATTTGTGGTTTGTCGAGAAGTCTGCCGATACACTTGTCTTCGGTCTCAATCAATACCGAAGCCAAATGGCTTTTTTGGGTATTGTTCAAAATACCGACGCCCTTAACATATCTTTGTATCGCATAAGAAAACAATTGCGCAAAGCGCCGAGCTACTTCCGGCTTATTACCGCTCGTTGTTGCTAATGTTCCGTTTAATCCCTCCGAAGCTAATGGAATCTTATTACTGAGATATTTCAGAATGGCACAATCATATAATTCATACTTAATCGTCCAGTCGGAGTATCTCTTAATTCTAACATCAGCTACATGTGATAATAATTCCTCTCCTTCCGGAATATCTATATCAGCGGCATATTGCGCTATCAAAGCCATTATCTCAGGACTGCTCGTCTCCACAAGCTCCCGGAGCTGCCTTGTTATAACCAATGACCGATTAGAACCGGAGTTTGTTGTGGAATTTAACTGATTAATAACACCGGGATTAGCAAGACAATGAACCGCCCAATAACGAATAATCATGTTCTCATGTTTTAGCCTCTCAATAGCTAAATCCGCTAATCCCAAATCCTGCAAACCATCCATAAGGATTAAAAGATTAATCGTTACTGCGATTCTACGTTCCGGTCTTCTTAATGCTTCGGCCTGTCGGAAGCCATCCGCGATATGCTTACGGGCGAACTCGGTAAACTTTTGAGCATATTGGCCCTGATTGCTTCGTTTACTAAGGATGACGGTACGGGTCTTTGCTATAGATGTAAGGTCCCTTGTCCTGACCAGCTCTTGTATCGACTCAGCGAGAAAATCGTCGATAACCTTAAAATCTTCGGTATTGAGTATCCCCTTTTTACGTACATTATCGATCTCTGCGGCAGGTACGGCCTCTGAGCCTAAATTTATCACCAAAACCAAAAACGCCGTTATAACAGTAAAAATCAACCATTTTATCTTCATTTCATAACCACCCAAAAACATTGACCATCTTGGATTAGAAAGTCTCCAGTTTATAACACTGCCCAGTTTAACATTAAAATCAGCCTATGTCAAGCGAATTCACATCTGTAGTAAAAGCTTAAAAATCTGAACTCTCACACTTAGTTCTTTTTCTATTAAACTTCTTATGCAAAAGCTGATAAAATTAACTTAATATCGTATAAAGTCAATAAATTAAAGCTAATTAAGAGACACAAGAATGACAGAAACGTCCCCAAAACTTGTTCGCATCGACCCTTTCCGCCTGCGTATGGAACGCCGCGGCGGGATGGTTACCGATGCAACAATTTTCGCTTCAGAAGCCGTTAATCTCGAATCCGACGCAGTCCGTCAGCTTTGCGATGCAGCTTCATTACCTCCGGCCAAAAAGGTTTTAGCTACAGCCGATATCCACGTCGGCTTCGGCATACCTATCGGGGCGGTACTGGGACTGGACAACGCAATTATGCCTCCGGCAGTTGGATACGATATAAATTGTGGGATGCGACTTTTGCGCACACCTTTCTCGAAAGGTGACATAGATACCGACAAAGTCGCCATTGATATCGCACGTGACATCCCGCTCGGCGAAGGCAGAGAAAATTTGCATCTAAACAAAACCGGCATCGAAGCCGTCATCAATAAAGGCGTTGCCGCTGTACCAACCCTGGCACAAACAAGCAACCACCGAGTATGGGAAGCCTTTGACCCTGACCAGTTCACCGAGGACCTAAAAAGAATCGAAGACAACGGCCACCTGCTTTCAGACCCGGCCGCTGTACCGAAAAATGCAATACAAAAAGGTATCAATCAGCTCGGCACACTTGGAGGTGGAAACCACTTTATAGAAATCCAGTATGTCCAGGAAATCTTCGAAGAGGATTTGGCTAAGGCTTTTGGCCTTTCAAAAAACCAAGTCGTCGTAATGATACACTCAGGCTCGCGCCGATTCGGTTATGAAGTCGCCGACCAATATATGAGTATCGCCGCCCAAAGACCTGAAAATGCCGAGCGGAAAAAAATGCTCTCATATTTACCAACAGAAAGCAATGCGGGCAAAAATTATATCTCAGCAATGGCCGCCGCCGCCAACTTTGCATTTACAAATCGCCATATTATGGCCCTGCTTGTAAGACGCTGCTTTAATAGAATGTTCGGCCCTACGCCACTCGAACTCGTTTACGATGTCGCACACAATATGGCAAAACTTGAAACACACGGCGGCTCTCAGCTATGGGTTCATCGCAAAGGCGCCACCCGCGCCTTCGGCCCGAAACGAATGGCCTCAAGTATATTTGCTCAAATCGGCCAGCCCGTAATAACTCCCGGCTCAATGGGCACAGCAAGCTTCTTACTTGTGGGAACCGGTAATTCCGAAGAGTCATTAAATTCCGTTAACCATGGAGCAGGCAGAGTAATGAGCCGCACAGCCGCTCGAGGAAAGTCACGCAAAGGTAGAATTACTACACCTGCTTTGATTAGTGATGACCAGTTCAAACGCAGTATGAAAGGTATAAAACTCATAGCCGGTGATAAACGCAAAATAAAGGAGGAAGCACCGGACGCTTATAAAGACATCGAAGAAGTCGTTCGGATTGTCATCGAGTGCGGCTGGGCCAAAGCCGTTGCCAGAATGGTCCCCTTAGCTGTCTTAAAAGGCTAAGAAGTTTATATTTAAAAGTGCAATAGCCACTACTTTATCTTTTATTCTTCGCGCTTTAATAAACCTTTAACACCCTCAATAATCTCCTTGCCGGTATCGGTACTTTCTTCTAAAACCTTCATACCTTCCTCAACCATAGTTTCTCCTAATTTTACTGTTTCACCTAATGTTGTTTTCATCGCGTTAGTTAAATCATCAGGTAATATTCCAACTCCCTGCTCTGTTATGCCGGTGGCAATAGACAAGAGAATTTTACCGGTCAACATAGCTACATCCAATTTATCATCACCGCCCAAATTTTTCATCCGAATGGGATTAAGTTTTAGTGTAACGGTATCTACTTTACCAGGAACAGGCAGAAGCTTCGCTTTGACTGTTATATTAGTAAGCTCCAGACTATCTATATGAAGCTTTTTAGAAGCTTTCTTTGTTTCGTCTTTTGGTTTTGTCTCATCCCCTTTAGGAATTGCTTTGATAATATCCTGCAGATTGTTGCTCGTAACTCCCCTTTGTTCGAGTACAACATTAACATCATCAAGCACAATTTCTTTTATACTGACCGTATCTTTCAAAAGCGAACCAACACTAACGGCAATACTGGCATTACCCAACTCGAGCAATTTATCGTGTTCGTAGCCTGGCGGATTATCAATTATTAGATTTTGAAAGCTGACCTTGCCGCCTAAAATTGAAAAGCCCATATCATCGATATGAACGCCGACACTTAAAGTTTTAGTTGCTGCAGTTTCAATCCCGGTTTTCAGAACACTGCTACCGAAAAGATGAATAAAAACCACAACGCAAACAACCAAAACTACAATCACACATAAAATGGTAAATAGAATTTTACTTGCACCTTTCATTGTTCTGTCCTCCCGTCATTATGATTCCCTTCTTTATTTTTCATTAGTAATCGCTTCGATAAAAGCATCGGCCTCAGCGATGGAAGCTTCCATTTCCCTAATCAGCGATGTAATGTCTGTTTCTACAGACACAAGCTCATCCTGTAACGATGCTATCGCCTGAGCATTCAGGTTGTGTTTCAAAAATAATACCTGGTCCCGGAAAGCTGAAAGAACAGGTTCAATCTTGGATTCAGCACGCTTCATAGCACCTATTAACTGTGCATATCGCTGTCGTGTTTGCTCGAGTTTTTGTTCACTTGAACGACGCAGCTTGTCATTAGTGTATTGGCCCAATTCTGATTCCCATTCATTAAAAAGCGCCCCGGCAACGTCCTGCACGCTACCGATTCGCTTACGAACAGCATTCGCTTTGGACTCACTTTTTTCAAGCTCGGTATTGAGCTGGTTATACTGTTCTTCTAACTCACCACCGCGAAATTTAACGACAGCGCTAAACTTCTCCAGGGCCGACCGAAACTGCTCCTTGGCATCCTCCTGGGCATCACGAGCATCCTGGACATTACTAACCAATAAATCTCTCTTATGATAGCCGAATGTTTCCATTGTCTTGTAATATATTCTTTGACAACCGGCTAATACCAATACATAACCAATGATAGTTAAAATTTGAAGTGTTTTCATTTTGACTCCTTTCAAAACTCCCCGTAAGCTACATAAATAGAATTGTATGACTGTATGCTTTAACCTGTAGAATTATCAAAGCGGCGCGATTACTGCTTTATGCTCACGGCAACCGAAAGCAATTTCATAAACATATTATTTGAAAGCCGAGATTAAAGTCAATGCCTTTATACGAAAAAAGAACTTTTATGTTCTCCGACAAGCCGTCTGATATTCCATACCACATAAGCCTGGTTTTAGCTTCCTTTGTAAAAATACCATAAAAACAACTAACAAATCGTTGCATTTATTGCCTGAAGCTTTATGCTAATACGGATAAAATTTAGTAGTTTCAATGGATGTGTGATTTCGAAAATTGTGTACCAGAAAGTGAAAAATGGCTAAACGCCTTGATATTTTTATAACTGCGTTGACTTTAATGATTCTAATTGCCGGATGCGGCCCTGCAGAGTTTGAGCCTGCTGAACCTGCGAAAACTGAAAATCTTAAAATCGAATCTGCTGAAGCCGAACCTAATGAGGCGGCACCAACAGAACCAAATCAAATTGAACCGGTTAAAGTTGAGCCTTCATACGTCGAACCAGATGAGAATAAATCTGAACAACTTCAAACTGAGCCTGATGAGGTTGTACCTATTACAAACGAACCTAACGATATGAAACCGGCTGGCGTTGAGCCTGAAAATATCGAACCTAATGACCTGAAATTGAACTCGGCCATATCTTTTCACGAAAAATGCACCGATATCCTGAAAAACCACGTCGACGCTCAGGGAATGGTTAACTATAGAATGCTCAGGCGAAAAAGACTCGGCATAAAAGCTCTTCTGGATGAATTTGATAATCTTGACCCGAATGTTTATCGCTCCTGGCCCAAAGAAGATAAAATCGCCTTCTGGCTCAACGCATATAACATCCAGATGCTAAAGATTATTACCGACAATTATCCCATCAGATCCGCACGAATCCTGCGTCTTTATCCAGGCTGGGGGCCCAACAGCATCCTGCACATCAAGGGAATTTGGACAAATTACAAATTTCTTGTAATGGATGAGGAATTCACCCTTGCGGAGATTGATAAACGGTTTTTCCGTAAAGAGTTTGGCGACTCCAGAATATTTTTCGCCATTTCCAGGGCCAGTTTGTCAAGTCCGCCATTGCGCAATGAGCCGTATTACGGCCATAAGCTCAACGAACAATTAGAAGACCAAACCAGGAAGTTTATATCCAGCCCATCAGCATTCAGGATAGACAAAGAAAATCAAAAAGTCTATTTATCCTCCTTATTTCAATCGTCCTCGTACGGTAAAGAGTTCATCGACAAGTTTGCAATAGACAAAAAATTCAAAGAACAAAACCGTATGACCCGGGCCGTTTTGAATTTCATCACCAATTACGTTTCCAAAGATATTGTATCTTTCCTCGAAGTCGGAAACTATTCTGTTAAATTTATAAAATATGACTGGGCAATTAATGATGGTTCATAGCCTGCGAACCGCGAATTACGAAAGGACAAATTACAAATGGCAAAAAAAATAAGTCACACCAAAACTCATCCTGGCAAAGATGAACACCTTTTCACCAGTGAATCCGTAACGATGGGCCATCCGGACAAAGTTTCCGACCATATATCCGATTCAATTCTCGATGCAATGCTCGCACAGGACCCAAAAAGCAGAGTGGCCTGTGAAACAATGGTTACAACCGGCCTGGTCGTCGTCGCCGGCGAAATCACATCAAAAGCTATCGTGGACGTACCGACGGTTGTCCGCAACACAATTAAAGAAATCGGGTACACCGACCCCGACATGGGCTTCGACTATGAAAACTGTGCCGTTATGGTCACACTCGATAAACAAAGTCCCGACATTTCACAGGGTGTAACCGAAGGCTCCGGTCTGCATAAAGAACAGGGCGCCGGCGACCAGGGCTTAATGTTCGGCTACGCCTGCAAAGAAACGCCCGCACTTATGCCGATGCCGATTCAGTTAGCACACGCTTTAACAACCCAGCTGGAAAAAGTACGCCAGAGTAAAAAACTGCCCTGGCTGCGGCCTGACGGCAAGAGCCAGGTAACAGTCCAGTACAAAAACAACAAACCCAATCGAATCCACACAGTGGTAGTAGCTACACAGCATGCACCAACAATTAATTATCGGCAGTTGCGAAAACAAATCATCGAAAAAGTAATTTCGCCCGTTCTGCCGAAGCGTTTGGTTGATAAAAAGACCATATTCCACATCAATCCGACCGGACGATTCGTCGTAGGCGGCCCAAAAGGTGACTGCGGCCTTACAGGCAGGAAAATCATCGTTGATACCTATGGCGGAAGAGGCAGTCACGGCGGCGGTGCCTTTAGTGGAAAAGACCCCACAAAGGTTGACAGAACCGCAAGTTATATGGCCCGATATATAGCCAAAAATGTAGTCGCAGCCGGTCTTGCCCAGGCCTGCGAACTGCAATTATCTTATGCCATTGGAGTGGCCGAGCCGGTCTCGATCCTTGTAGACACAGAAGGAACCGCAAAAATCAGCGAGCACAAACTGAGCCAAATCATAAGAAAACTGTTCCCTTTAACTCCGAAGGCTATGATTAGGCACTTAAAACTCGCCCGTCCAATCTTTGCCCAGACCTCCTACGGCGGCCACTTCGGAAGAAAACTGCCAAACTTTACATGGGAAAAGACCGATATGACCATCAAACTCCGAAAGGCCGCTGAACTGTAACGGCCGATAAAATGTGTGGATGCCCCAAGTTGTGGGGCTGCCGGTTTTTTCCCCGGTTTTCCACGAATTTTCTGTAATTTTTTGGCGTTTCGGCGCTCTAATATGATGGTCATGGCCGACACGATTGACGACGAACGTCTCGTCGAACAATTCAATCGGGGTGACGAATCCGCTTTTGATAAAATTGTCGAGAGATATTCGTCGGACATTGCAGCACTGGCTAACCGACTTCTCGGTTGGTCCGGCGAAGTCGATGATGTTACGCAAGACATCTTCCTCGCTGCGTATCTCGGCCTGAAAAAATTCCGCTGCGAAAGCAGCCTTAAAACTTGGCTCTTTACCATAACGGTCAATAAATGCCATAGCTATCGACATAAGCGGATGCTCCGCTTAAGACGGATCTCAAAGGTTGCCGAAAAAACCCCTTTGTCCTCGACCGAAACAGCAGATAAAACACAGATGGCCAGCGAAACCTTCGACCGTATCCGTCAGGCGATAGCAACTTTACCGGCAAAATATCGCGAGCCGGTCGTACTAAGGTATCTGCAGGAGCTTCCGACTGAGCAAATCAGCCAGATACTCGGCATATCCAAAAATGCCCTGCAGGTCAGGCTAAATCGCGCAAGAGAATGCCTAAGGCATGTCCTTGCAGAGCTAATAAAAGAAAAGTAATAATGGAAGATAAAATCAAAAGACTTCTTCAGGAAGCCGACCGGATGGCAGGCCAGCCTACGCCCGTTCCTGCTCATCTGTCTGCTCTTGTCCGTCGCCATGCCAAACACAGACATACCGTACATATATTCATTCCCTACGCCACCGCCGCTTTAATTGTTCTTACTGCGGGCGTTTTAACTCTCACTTTCAGAAGCATAAAAACAACACAGGACCAGAAAAAAATCGCTGTACTCGCAACCCAGATAAAACAGTTACAGACAAGAACCGACGCCGCATTGAACCTGATACAGAATGTAATCGAAGAGGAGCGCAAGCAACACCAACTCAATGAACTCGAAACCGAACTTGCAAGCATCCCCGACCCACTCGAAGAAATCCAGAAACAGGTAGACAAAACCGCTTTTATCCTTCTCTACCAGGCCGACCGTATGTACCGCGAGCTTAATCAAACAGCACAAGCCGTCGAAACTTACAATCGCATCATCGAACTTTTCCCCAGGAATCGATGGGCACAAGTGGCTCAGCAGCGACTATCAGAAATCGAAAACAGAAAATTCAACAAAGTCGAACCTAAAGGAGAGTTTAAATGGAATCCGCAAAACGCATCGTCATCTTGTTAATTGTGGTCCTTTTAACATCAGCCCCGGCACAATCAGCGGATAAGCCAGCGGCAACCTCGATTTCAAATACGCGTACTGCAAGCTGTATTGTCAAAATAACATCAGACCCGCTTGTTTTGCCACTTGATGATGCAACTATAGATTACTTATTGCACAGTACCGGCGTCGGCGGCAAGGTCAGCCGTGAAGTACTCGATATCTCTCCGGATGAAGCTTCTAATATCTTCAAAATTGAGCCTTTAGTCAGTGTCGCCGGCCGGGTAATACCCCAAACCTTAGATAGACGCCAGCCAGCGTATAGAATATATGAAGAACAATCAAACCAAAACCAATATGACACTATAACCGGAGAACAGGACACATCTACAACCTCCGCCCTCCGGACAACATCTCCTTACTTAAACCGCATGTCATCTTCCCAATCCCTTATCACCGTTTCGGAGCAAACAATTCTTCTAAAGCTGCAGGTCAACCTGCCCGAGAACGTCAAACCCATAGCCGAGGAGTTTATGGACGCTCTTGTCGACAGCCTTCAAACCACTCTTGTTAAAGCCTTTAATGACTACAAACGCAGAGCCCAGGAACAACTAAAGCTCGCTTTACAGGAGGTTACTCGTGCAGAGGCAGACCTGCGTAAAAAACAAAAAACTCTCAGGGATATCTCTGGTACCAACGTCCTTAACCGCGACAAGATTCTCGCCGATATTAACCGCTTGCGCCAGGATATCCAGATTGCCAAGATGAATGTGGCCTCCAATCAGGTCATCATTGCTGATACAACCAAACGGATAGCCGAAATACAGGCCAAAATAGAGGAAAAACTTGAAAGCGACCCACTTACAACAGAACTCCAGACAATAGTCGAAATGAGCGGCAAACTGGTTGACCAGGCAGAGAAAGAAGTCCAAGCAGGCAGAATGCCGGGAACTCAGCTTGAGGATATAAAAGAAAAATTCGCAAGAGCCAGAATTGAGCTTGCAAGACGACGTGAAGAACTCGGTAAATCCGCAGGTGGCACTCTGATAGAGACTCTTAATAAAGAGCTGGCTACCCGTTCGATACAGGCAACTCAGGATGAAGCATCCCTTTCCAGTCTGGAGCGGCAATTAACCGAGGCCAAATCTCTGCTTATCAAAACCGATGATTACGAATTGCTCGCACTCAAGACCGAAATCAGCAAACAAAGCCTTCAGGAAACGATGCTATTGCGAGACAGAATGAGCCGGCAAATCCGTTTACTCAAGACGCCTATGGTCTCCATACTCGGTGGCAGTTGATATATGAAAAAAACAGTGCACCCTGGGCCCGCTACACCCTCCGGCGGGCCCCGGGTAAATATAATATCAGCGGTATAAAACCATCTTCCGCACCAAAACAATCCACTGCGCAACACGGGATTAGTGTTTGAAATGCCGTTTACCGGTAAAGACCATTGCAATGCCGTGCTTATCTGCGGCGGCAATGACTTCATCGTCTTTTTTCGAACC
>CAZJIR010000050.1:0-11353 GCA_964546095.1 uncultured Pirellulales bacterium | reverse complement strand
CTCCCGTTATGATTCATCGAGCGGTTTTAGGCTCTTTCGAGCGTTTTATTGGTATCTTGATAGAACACTATGGTGCAAGTTTTCCGCTTTGGCTGTCGCCGGAGCAGGTAAGAATTTTACCGATAAGTGAAAAAAGCAATGATTATGCAAAAATCGTCGAAGATAAGCTTAAAAAAGCGTCTCTGCGCTGCGGCTGCGATTTTTCAGATGAGAAAATCAATGCCAAGATTGCCAAAGCTCACAGCGAAAAGCTCCCCTATATGCTGGTGGTTGGCCCGAAAGAGGCTCAGTCCGATACTGTGAACGTGAGAATTCGAGGCGTAAAAGAAAATAAAACAGTGGAGGTGGGTGAATTTTTAAGAATAGCAGAAGAAAAAATTGCCGATAAAAAAATAGATTTGGCTTTTTAGAAAGATATAATATAATTATAGCTTACGAATGATAATGAAACAGTTGGTAAAAAAGTTGTATTTTTATAGAAAGGTAAGGTGAGCGCACTATAAGTAAACGAGGTTTAAAGGTCAATGGAGGGATACGAGCCGAAACAATTCGACTTGTTGACGAGTCAAATAACCAGGTTGGCTTAGTAAATAAATTTGAGGCACTCAACAGAGCTCGCGAGATGGGTCTTGACCTTGTGGAAGTTGCTCCTACCAGTGAACCGCCGGTTTGTCGGATAATGGATTACGGCAAATGGCAGTATGAGCAAAAGCGCAAGAGTCGCGAAGCTCATAAGAAAAATCAGCGTCACACAGCAACATTGAAGGAAATCAGACTTAGGCCGGAAACAGACAAACGTGACTTGGAGATTAAACTAAAACACGGACGCGAATTTCTGGAAAAAGGCCACAAAGTACAGTTCACAATGTTCTTTCGTGGACGTCAGATGCTGCACCGTGACCACGGCTTCGCGATGCTCGAACAAATTACCGAATTGATGCAGGATTTAGCGAAGGTTGAACGACCGGCCAGAATGTCCGGGAAGCGGATGACTTTATTAATTGTGCCTAAATAATCTGTATCTGTCGAACAGAAGTGGGTTCGTTGGTTCAGTTGAGTCTGTTGTATAAAGCCAAATATGTCGGAACATACCCTACTTATGCTTTGTCGCTTATAGTTTCTGCGCTTGCAGAGTGTACGTTCATAAAAGAGCCGAGATATTTGGAAAGAACTTCAAAGCATATAATAAAATGAACTCATAATCGGCTCGATGGTCCTGGATTCCCGCTTCACACTTTCGTGGGGGCAAGTTTATGCTTGCAGAGGCAGATACGGGAATTACGTATGATAAAATCACTTCTTGTTAGATGTTTTCAGTAAAGTTTTCCAATTATTTTAAATAATTTGCGTCTCCGGTGTTGACCATTGTCGGCGAATGGTGTAAACTGCCGATTTTATATTTTCCTGTATTGGACAGGATATAACTTGGACGGCTTCTTTAATGATACAGGATTTCCGAGAAGTTATTTTTAGAGGGTCAGCTAAATGCCGAAACAGAAGACCCATAAGGGTTTGAAAAAAAGAGTCAAGGTAACCGCTACCGGCAAGGTCAAGCACAAACGCACCGGTGGTGGTCATCTTATGAGCGGTAAGAATGCAAAACGTAGAAGGCGGGTGAGCAGATCGTCTATTATGATAAAAGCAATGGCTAAGACAGCCAAAGTTGAACTGTGTAAATAGTAACCTTGACGACACATAAACAATCAGTAGAAAATAATCAATAATAATTTGATTGGGCTTGCTTCTCGGCTTTCATTCAGCTGCCGCCAGCAAGCTTGACTAATCGGAAATTTTCAAAGGAAAGCTGATATGCCACGAGTAAGAAAAGGTGCTGCAAGGCACCAAGCGAAGAAAAGAATCCTCAAAGCGGTAAAGGGACATCGCGGCTCCGCAGGTAGATTGTATCGTCTGGCTAAAGAGGCTACTGTTCGGGCGGCTGTTAATGCCCGGATTGGCCGTAAACGACGAAAACGTGATTTCCGCAGTCTTTGGATTACCCGATTAAATGCAGCCTGCCGACAACGGGGCATAAGATATAGTGAGTTCATTAATGCCTGCAAGAAAGCAAACATTGGGTTGAATCGAAAAATGCTGAGCGAAATTGCTATTGCTGACCCGGAAGGCTTTGATGCTATCGTTGAAGCTGCACAGGCTGCAATAAAATCGTGAATCGTAACTCAACTTTCACCTGGCGACCGGCGGACTGCGGAATACGATATACAAGGAAATGCTTAAGCAATTTGAAAAAATCGGCAAAGATGCCCTTGCTGACCTGAAGAAGATTACCGACCTGAAGAGCCTGGAAGAGTTTCGTATAAAATACTTAGGTCGAAAAGGGCAGATTATCCAGATGCTTAGCCAAATAGGCAAGTTATCCGGCGAAGAAAAACCCAAAGCAGGCCAGCTCGCAAACAAGGTCAAAAAAGAGGTCACCAAGGCATTCGAAGAACTCAAAAGCATTTTGGTGCGGACGCAGCAGGAAAAAACAAAACAGTTCATAGATGTTACCCTGCCGGGTAAAGTTGTGAGAATTGGCAAACCGCATGTAATTACACAAACCTTAAATGAGTTGCTTGAGATATTTGGCCGGATGGGCTTTGGTGTGGCTTATGGCCCTGAGGTCGAAAACGAATGGCACAATTTTATCGCGCTGAACATAGGCCCTGAACATCCTGCAAGGGACCCTTCGGACAATTTTTATATTGATGACAATATTTTATTACGGAGCCAGACATCGACGATTCAAATCCGTGTTATGGAACGCACTAAACCTCCCATTAGAGTTGTTGCTCCGGGGCGTGTCTATCGCCCTGATACTGTCGATGCGACGCATATGTATATGTTTTATCAACTGGAGGCTTTGGTTGTCGATGAAGGTATTAGTATGGTGGATATGAAGACAACTATCGAGCAGTTTATCCATACATTTTTAGGCCCTGAGACGCAATGGCGGTTTCGTCCGAGCTTTTTCCCGTTTACCGAGCCGAGCGCCGAAGTTGATTTGCTTCTTAAAGATAAAAGCGGCTCAGAAAGCTGGGTGGAGATGGGTGGCTGTGGTATGGTTGACCCGAACGTTTTTGATGCCGTCGGGATAGACAGCGAGAAATATACCGGCTGGGCCTTTGGTTTCGGTATAGAACGGCTTGCTATGCGAAAGTACGGTATTACAGACATTCGCCTGCTTTTCGAGAATGACCTGCGGTTTCTCGACCAGTTCTAATTTTACACTAATTTTTCCTTCCTTTGTGTGATTGTGGGATATTTATTGTGATACTGAGTTTGCGCGCAATTAGGGTGTCTCCTGTGTTTTTTAATTGACCTGAGAGTGTGAAAAAAGTATAGTAAATATAGATTTACATTACTTAGCGGCAACTTCAAGGTGGTGAAAATGCAATTTTGCGAATCAAATTCCGCGAAATTCTTTCAACACGCTCCAGCGAGCATGGGATGCGCTGTAAAATGTTGACAGTTTTTAGAAGAGGTGGCAAAGATGAAAAGGGCTTACAAAATCACACTCGCGTTTATTTTTTTTCTTGTAGCGATTTTTGACCAAGGCCATTTTTTTGTCGCTGGTTTAGAAGCAGCAGATGCCCGCTGGGGATTGCTGGCTAATGAAGGCTTCGACCAGCACCGTATAAAGGCGACGCTGTTTTTCCCCGGCCAGGCCAGAGACGGCACATCTCCATACGAGTGCAGTCCGGGTTCCAACCTTTTTTTGTATACCGTCCATCCCAAGGACTCCCGGCATCTGAATTGGGCCCAGAGCCAGCAGAACCGGGATTTTGTCATAGGCCGAATGACCGAAGCGGGTATAAATGTTGTTGTAATGTCTTCCTGGGGCGAGGATTTTCTGCCGTGTTCCACGGCCTGGACACCGTGGGCGCCTATGCAATGTTCCACACAGTCTCATGATGAGCTTTTCTCTTCTGTGGCCGGCGAGCACGTTTTGATTATTCCGTTTATTGAGTCTCGTGCTGACTGGAGTTTCCGGGATGAGTTTCCTACCTGGGGAGACCAGATTGCTCCGGGCACTGTCAGCCAGATTGTCAATTTCATTAATCGATATATCGAGGGAAACCAGGGCCGCAGAAGGCAAAACAGTTGGGCACGTGTTTACAATCGCAATGGAGAGCCCAAATACGCTGTATCGTTAATTCACGCATCATCTAATCGGCTTGGGCGAAACGACCATTCTGCTTTTGCCAGAGGTTTCGATTCTATGGCGGATGAAGTGCTGCAAAGAACCGGTATTGAAGTGGGATTTTTCATCGATGTTCTTCCTCCCGGCACTAATGCTCCCGGCGTATTCAGACCTTCCTACAGCACGACGGCTCAATACTTAAAACAGCAGGATTCCATTCTGGGAATCATGTGTTTCATCCCCGAAGTCTGGGTCGGCTCGTCCAATGATGAATATCTGATAAACTGGAAACGAACTTTTTCCAGAGGATGGTCTAATACAGGTATTCCCTTTTTAATGGATATTTCACCGGGATACGATGCGCATATCGTATTCCCTAATTCGGTACAATATGGATTAAATACCTCGTGGATGCAGTCACTTACCGGGATGGTTCAGGAATTCGGCAGTGATGGATTAATGTACAACTCCTGGAATGGTTACACTGAAGGCATGGCCGCGGTCGTGCTGCAAGAGCATGGTGACCTGTTCTATAAGTGGCTTGGAGAGTTGACTTGCATGTATGAGCATGCTACATGCAGCGACCTTGTACGATGTGAGGGAGGAGCAAGACCCACCGACCTAAATGGGGACTGTAAAGTTGACTTTCTGGATTTGGCTGAATTGCTTGCGCACTGGCTGGAGAATTATGACCCGCAAAGCAGTCCCTGATGTCTCAAGGAACCCTACCTAATTCAGGCACGCGATAGGTAGAGAATTATACGTGCGGGCGCCATATTGCTTGGTAGCTTGACACATTTAATCTTGTTTTTTGACTGAATCGTCGGGTGGCAGGCCGAGTTGTTTGTATAGGTTGCGTCGGCCGGCTTTGTCACCTTCAATTACTGCTTTTGCGTATTCGGCGACTTCTTTTGCATGTGCACGCGGGACTACGATGACGCCATCGCCATCGGCGACGATAACATCTCCCGGCTCAACTAAAACGCCGCCGCATACAACAGGGCGGTTAACGGATTCGACTTCGTTTCGGCCCGGACGAATACCCCTGCCTGGTTTTTTGAAATACAGGGGAATCTTTTCGGTAATAATTTCATCTGTGTCACGGGCAGTGGCGCCGGTAACCACTCCAACGCATCCTCGCAGCCGCCAACCCATAATGTTATTCGAGCCGATTGAACCCACATCAGAGTCCGGCGCATCATCGATTATCAGCGCCGTACCCTTGCGGATGAGAGGGACAAAGGGCTCGCTTGAGAGATTGTTGTACCATTTACTTACCCAGCTATCGAATGATTTGGTTTCCATGTGTGGTGCCGGCGGCTTGTTCGTCGGCACGTACCGGACTGTAACCGCAATTCCAATAAAGCGGTGTGTGAAGTGTATGGCATCCTTCCATAGGGCGTGAATATCCGGCGACATCAGGCCGACATTAGTCAAACCAACCTTATCCATCCCATCTGAAACATCGGCGACCCGCAGGCCCTCGAAGAGTTTAAGGATTTGTTCATCCTCCTGGGCGGTGTAAACTTTAGTTGGAATGAAATTTTTACCAGCCCTCAGTTCTTCAGCACTCGGGGTAGTATTCTGCTGTGCTGCCGCCGGGGCTGAATAAGTACCTATCAGAAGCAGTGAAAATCCCAATAGCCCTGTTAAAATCAATAATGTTACTATTGTTGTTGTCTTTGCATTTAAAGTTTGCATTTTTACCTCCTGAGTTTTCGAGAGTTCTAAAATATATACCCGCTGATACTATAAGCTCTTTTCGAGTTGTTTCAAGTCAAAAATGTAATAGGTTGAGCAATTAGGAGAGTTATTTCACGTTGGAGAAGTTATTGATTATTATTGCGGATTTGGTAAATTGAAATCGCAGGTATGATTTATTGGTTATGAGATAGATGATTGATATCACAGCTAACATATCTATTCGTGAAGATGAGCTTATTTTCAAGGCATCGAGAAGCGCCGGGCCCGGGGGGCAGAATGTTAATAAAGTAAATACACGGATTACGCTGCTATTTGATTTGGCGAATTGTGAGAGTTTTACCGATGTCCAAAAGCGACGGATAGTAAATCGTTTGTCAACACGAATCGACAAAAATGGCCAGATAAGAGTTGTTTCGCAAAAATATCGAACCCAGAAAGCAAATCGCAGAGCTGCTGTTGAGCGGTTGCAGCAGTTATTGGTCGAGGCTTTGAAAACCCGGCCAATTAGGAAAAAGACCAGTGTGCCGTATGCTGTTAAGCAGCGGCGTTTGGAGGAAAAAAGACGACGAAGTCTATTGAAACGACAGAGAGCAAATAGAAATTTGGCTAAGGATTTTACGGATTAGAGTCGGTGGTATGAAGTGCACGTATCAGTGTTTTCGGCGACGAACCATTACCAGGAAAACCACGACTGCGGTAACGATAATGATTATAAGCACTTCTTTTGGACCGATTAGTACAGCCGCCATAGTAATTATATCTCTGTTTATTATCGAGCTAATATATATCAGAGCTAAGGTTTTTCAAATGTTTCCTTTGGCCGAGACTTTTTAAAGTTATTCTCACCGGAAAGCAAGGAAATATTATATAAAAGGGCCTTAAAAGCGACATAGAGATAAACTTAGCAAAAAGATGTAATTTTTAAATTAAAGTGTATATAAGAACGTCATATTGATAGAGAAGGTTGATAAGCAACCTGATTAGGTTTACCTGGGATGCTGGATGATAAGCGTCTAATATGGGAGCTGAAGCGTGGGAACAAAGAGGCCCTGCGCCAGATATACATGAAGTATAAAGATAAACTGCTGACGGTGGCGGTTTCTCTGCTGCATGATGTTTATACTGCGGAGGATGTTTTGCATGATGTTTTTGTTTCTTTTGCTGGGAGCGTTCAAAGACTTGAATTGCGAGTGAGTTTACGTAACTATTTGATAATCAGCGTTGTTAACCGTGTGCATGACAGGTACCGGAAAAAGAAGCATCATACTGTTGAGCTTGATAAGGCCGGGCAGATTAGCTCAGATTCGTACGATCCCGAGCGGTCGGCCATATTCTCCGAAGAATTGCAGTTGTTGACTGAGGCATTATCCCAGCTTCCCCTGGAGCAGCGTGAGACGATTATCATGCACTTGAATGCAGGTATGAAGTTTAAAGAAATAGCTGATGTGCAGCGTATTCCGCTTGGCACGGTTCAGGGCAGATACCGCTATGGGATTAATAAGCTGCGGAAAATTTTAAGTGGAGACTCTAAAGAATGAATCCCGTTGACCATATAGAACAGGCAATTGGGAAATTGCATGTAACTACCAGAGCCGAGACAGACAAACGCATTCTCAATGATTCTTTTGCCGCATTTGAAGATTCTGTGCAAAAGCAATCGCCCGGCCTTGAACGTGGTTATCGACGGAGAACTCTAATCATCAGATTAGTAAAGCCGGCGGCTGTTGCTGCTGTAATAATTTTGGTTTTTGCTATATTCTTTGGAACACGGGATAAAGAAGCTGTCAGGCTCGCTGAGATTTATAAAGCAGTATGTAAAGTTGATAATATTTGTATTACGAAATTTATGCCCGGCAGAAAAGAACCGGTGCAGACCGAGTGGGTCTCACAAACTCTGAATATCAACATGTCCAGAATCGGAGAGCAGTTTGTTTTGTGGGATATTCCGAATAAGGCCATGATGATAAAGTTTTTGTCCTCAGGCGCTGTCAAGACGGAGGCCATTTCTGAAGAGCTGCTTGACAGAGTAGCAAAAGAGGCGGCTCGGGCGTATAACCTCGTTCCATTTTCAGATATTAAAAAAGTTTCGGATGCCCAATGGAGTCGTGTTGAGGACACAACAGTAGCGGCTAATGTGCTGGGTACTAATATCTTTGACCTCGCCTGGACGCAGAAAAATGCCTCGTCCGGCTTAGTTGAGTTCAGAAAGTGGCGGGTTTTTATGGATATGGATACCGACTTGCCTAAAAAAACGGAGCAATATGTCAAACTCGAAGCCGAAGCCGAGTATAAGTTAGAGATATCTGAGGTGATTACATATCCAAGTGCAGGTCAAATACAGGCCCTTATCCACAGGACGTTCGGTCCAACCCCAGGCCAGCAAAGAGAGCCGGAATATATTGGTACGCCTGGAGCTGATTGAAACAGCACAGGCACAGGAAAGTAGTTTTCTATGATAATTGAAAACAATCGCTGATTGTGGTAAAAGAGCACAAAAGAGTAAATTCAAATCAGGGATTGTTTTTATGGCGGTTCAGTTTATTCTTGGCAGAAGCGGCACGGGCAAGACCAGCTACTGTATAAAAGCTATTGTCAATGCTCTGCTGGAGCCGGGCGAGCAGAATTTAATTCTGCTGGTTCCGGAGCAGGCCACGTATCAGGCTGAGCGTTCTATTTTAGCCGATGAGCGAATAGCAGGCTACCATAGGTTAAACGTGCTTTCGTTCGACCGTCTGCAATTTTTACTGTTGGGTAAAAATACGGCCAAGCCTGCCCTTTCGCGCATCGGCCGACAAATGATAATTCATAGGCTTCTGCGAGACAATAGAAGCAGATTGAAAATCTTTGGCACGTCGGCAGCCTGGCCCGGCCTATCCCGTAAATTGGCACAAACTATTGAAGAGCTGCATCAATATGCAAAAACGCCTGATGATATTAGCCGTTTACTGGGTGAATTGGCCAAGGATGAGCATAATAGCATATCCGCCTTGAAATTTGCCGATATCGGCCTGATTTTCGAGGAATACTTAAAGTTTATTGAAGGTGATTTTGTTGACTCGGATGCTCAGCTAACTCGCGCGTGCCAGGCGGTTCCGAATGTAAGTTTGGCAAGGAGTGCTAAGCTATGGGTGGATGGTTTTGCAGGTTTTACGGAAGCCGAGCTTGGGGTACTTACCGAACTGCTAAAGGTGGTCGCAGATGCACAAATTGCGCTATGCCTGGACCCATCAGAGATTGATTTGACGAATCCCGGATTTGAAGAAGTTGACCTGTTTAATCCAACGCAGCGAACATACGCCGAGCTTGTCGACAAAGTAAAAAAATACAAGCTTCAATTGGCCAAACCGGTAATTCTTGAACGTGTGGTTAGGTTCTCTGCCTGTCCCCAGCTTGCTCATATCGAAAGCAGTATTTTTGAGCTTAAACCATCTAAATTGGATTCAGCAAATAACATTCATGTTATATCGGCACCGAACGCCCGGGCAGAGGTGCAATTCGTTTCAAAGAAGGTGCTTGAATTAGTCAGAGAGAGAGACTATCGATATCGTGACATTGCGGTTATTGCGTCGGACATTAACAGTTATCAGCATTATATAGAGGCGTATTTTAGAGAATATGAAATCCCGTTTTTTATAGACAGGCGAAGGCCATTGAATCAGCATCCGGTTATTCAGCTTATATGCTCGGCTTTGAAAGCGGTTACCGAAGGCTTTTCCCACAGCGATGTCTTTGCATATCTTAAAACAGACCTTGTGCCGGTGAAACGTTATGATATCGACCTGCTGGAAAATTACTGTCTTGCCTTTGGTATCAGCGGCAGTGACTGGCAGAGTGATAGGCAATGGGACTTTGCCGGGACGGATAACGGGGACTTTGATGAGAAACGGATAAACCAGATACGGCTAAAAGCTATTAGCTCTTTGCTTGAGCTTCGAGATAGTCTCTCTGCAGTTAATAAACCAGTAAGGATGCTAACAGCCGGGGAATTCACACGAGCCGTTTTTAATTTTCTTAATGAGCTTAATGTTAAGGGAACAATTGGCAGTTGGATTGAAGAAGCCGACAAAAGCGATGATAGTGCTGCTGGTGAGCATCAGCAATTTTATAATAAGTTTGTGGATATATTCGATGAGCTTGCTGAGGTTTTCGCAGGGTGGGCTATGTCGGCTGAGGATTATTTTGCGATTATTAATTCCGCTTTTTCGCAGTTGAATTTAGCTTTTATTCCGCCTACTTTGGACCAGGTTCTTGTCGGCACTATTGAGCGCAGCCGGCACCCTGATTTGAAAGCGGTCTTTTTAATCGGTGCTACGCAAAGACAGTTTCCGGTGCCGGTTAGTTCCGAGAGTATATTAACAGATGACGACCGCAGAGCTGCTGAGTCGGCGGATTGCCAATTGGCCCCAGCATCAAGTCAAACACTCACCGAGCGTCAGTATTTGGCCTATATTGCATTTACTCGTCCATCTGAATATCTTTGTGTCACATATCCATCGGTTGATGATAGGGGTAATGCCGTACCTCGCTCGCAGTTTATGGACAACCTGGAGTTATTGTTTGAAAATCTCCATGAGGAATCCGTCGCAGGTGAGCAAATAAATCCAGAAAAGATTTACAACGAGACTGAGCTTTCGGATTTACTATGCAGCAGGCTTGGCAGGGATGCTCTTGAGCTTAAAGCCGATGATGATAGTCAGTTGGAGAGATTATTAGATGATGTTTGTTGTGATGAGCGATTTGTCAATTTAGGACAGGGTGTTATTTCCGCAATAAATTATGACAATAGTGCTGAGTTGGCTGAAGATGTGATAGGGGAGCTTTTCGGTCGGCAGATACAAACTTCGGCAACGAGGCTGAGTGCTTTTACGGCCTGTCCATATCAGTATTTTGCCAGGTATGTATTAGAGTTGAAAGAACGGAAGGAATTTAAGTTTGAACCTCTGGATTTGGGTGTGTTTTACCATAATGTTCTGGATGGGTTGTTAAAGAGGCTTAACAAAGAAGGTAAGGATTTTGCGACAATTGGGGATAAAGAGCTGTTGACGATTCTCAATGAACAAATAGAAGTTGTTATTCGGGCAAGTTCCTTTTTATCGAATTTCACTCGGCATTCGCCTCACAATTCATATATTATCAGTTCCGCCGCCGGTGTTCTTGAGGATTGTGTTTTAGCAGTTTCACGAATGGTGAAGGTGGGGAGTTTTAAGCCGAGCTTTTCGGAAATTTCGTTTGGCCAGCTCCGTCATTCCGAGCGCAGCGAGGAATCTCGTAATACACTCGGCAAATACGAGCTTGTGCTTTCTAATAACCGTGTACTTTCTTTGAATGGTAAAATCGACAGGCTGGATATTGCGGATGTCGAGGGTGAGAAGGTTGCGGTTGTTTTCGATTATAAACGCAGGGGGACTTCATTCGACTGGTCGAAGTTTTACTATGGGCTGAATATGCAGCTTCCGATTTATTTGCTGGCTGTTCGTAATGCAACCGGCTTAAAAGTTAAAGACGCAG
>CAZJIR010000049.1:2587-11432 GCA_964546095.1 uncultured Pirellulales bacterium | reverse complement strand
TTCGTCACTTAGGTGCGTGGCAAATAATAGTATAGGCGCTAACAATTTTCAAGGTTCTCTTTAGAAACAATGAAATTAACTTCAAATCAGATGTTTCTTAGCCAAGTGACGAAATGTTCCAGGCCGAGCTGGATGGATGTTGAAGGATTGTAGCCAAGTTCCTGTTTCGCTCTTGTTATATCGGCATAAGTACGTTCTACGTCACCAGGTTGCAAGAGTACATATTCCTTCTCTGCCTTTTTGCCAAGTGCTTTTTCGATTTCAGCTATAAGGTCATTGACTGTAATGGGATGTGATTCACCGAGATTATATATATTAAAACCTTCGCATTTACCCATTGCCGCAACCGTGCCGTCAATTATATCATCGATGTAAGTAAAATCGCGCATCATCGTGCCATCGCCATAAACAGGGATTGGTTTGCCCTGTTCGATGAGCTTCGCGAATTTGTGGATTGCCAAATCAGGCCTCTGCCGAGGTCCATACACAGTAAAAAAACGCAGACAAGTTATAGATATTCCATAAAGGTGTGAATACGTATGACAAACAAGCTCACAAGCTTTTTTGGTAGCTGCATAAGGCGATATGGGAAAATCAACGTTATCGTCTTCAGAGAAGGGGACTTTTTCATTATTGCCATAGACGCTGGAACTTGAGCCGAAGATGAACTTATCGACTTTATGCTCTTTGGCCGCTTCGAGCAAGACCATTGTCCCATTGACATTGACATCGGCATAAAGTAAAGGCTCGTCAATCGATGGGCGAACACCGGCCTTGGCGGCTAAATGGACAATAATGTCAATGCCATTACCAATTGCTTTGTCCATAGCCGTAATATCGCGGATGTCCGCTTCAATGAGCTGGAAACTATCGTTTTTAAGGCAGTCCTCAATGTTTTGGCGTTTTATTTGCGGGTCATAAAAATCATCGAAATTATCAACACCAATCACCTCACAGTCGTCTGAAAGAAGACGTTCACAAAGGTGTGAACCGATAAAACCGGCAGCTCCCGTGATTAATACTCTGCGTTTCGGCACAATGATATTCCTTTCACAATGCTTTTATATGCTGATATGCAAATCCCCCGATTCATCTTCTCTCTATGCCGAAAAGATAATGACCGCACCCAAAGCCATCGGAACCAGGGCAATGATTCGGAAAATTAAGAGCGGTTGTTTCTGATACCAATCGAGTATCCGTCTAATCTTTTCCGACCCGAGAACAAATATCAACAAACCTGCTGAAAGGAAAAGAATTCCGAAGGCGGCTATAATCCATCGATGAGTGCACTGGTTGGCGCCAAAAAGAAAAATAACAGCTAAAGCAAATCTTAATAGGGCGGCAAAATACACTCGTTTGCCCCGCTTGATAAAATTAATGAGCCATTTCATAATATCCGGCCTTAGTACAAACACAAAACCGATAAGAACGAAAACTATGCCTATACCTTTAATTACAATATCCATACTCATAATCTTCTCCCTCTTACTTTAATAAAATCCCTTTTCGCTACTTATGGTAAAACTGGAGCTCTTCCGATACTGTAATATTCAAACCCCGCTTTCTTAACTATATCAGGGTCATAAAGATTTCTGCCGTCGAAGATAACGGGCTTTTTTAACTTTGCTGCGATAAGCTCGAAATCGGGATTACGGAACTCCTGCCAATCAGTAAAGATAACAAGAGCATCAGCATCTTCAAGGGTATCATACCCATTCTGGAAGGTTTCGATTTTACCATCTAGAGCTGTTAGCGCCGCAGAAGCTGCTTCAGGGTCGTATGCTCTTATCTTCATTTTGCATTCAAGAAATTGTCTTATACAGTAAATTGCCGGGGATTCTCTGATGTCGTTGGTTTTTGCCTTAAACGCCAATCCCCAAACGGCCAATGTAGTTTGTTCTTCTCGGCCGAGAAAATAATCAGTAATGCTTTGTGCAAACCGCTGCCGTTGATTTATATTCACCTGCTGCACCGATTTAGTTATCATCATCTCAACACCATGCAAAGAACCTGTGTGAATCAAAGCCTTAATATCTTTTGGAAAACAAGCGCCACCAAAACCGACACCCGGAAATAGAAAAGCCGAGCCAATCCTCGAATCACTTCCGAGACCCTGCCTTACTAATTCGATATCCGCTCCGAGTTTTTCGCAAAGTATCGAGAATTCATTCATTATTGAGATTCTCGTTGCCAGCATGATATTTGCCGCATATTTTGTCATCTCAGAGGTAGTCGGGTCCATAAATAGAATCCGGCTGCTCTTCCGCATGAATGGACTGTATAACTGTTTCATTATTTTCCGAACTTCGGGATTAGTCGAGCCGATGATTATCCTGTCGGGGCTCATAAAATCATCAACAGCGGCGCCTTCCTTCAAGAACTCCGGATTGCTGACATAATCAAAAGGCACTTCGGTATTTGTTTTTATAATATCAGTTACCTTCTGATATGTACCTACAGGCACAGTGCTTTTTACTACAATTATACGATAATCATTGAGGTTTACGGCAATATCTGAGGTTACTGAAAGGATCGCCGACATATCTGATGAGCCATCCGGTAACGAAGGAGTGCCAACCGCAAGAAAAACAACAAGCGAATTGTCCAAGCCATATTTCAAGTCGGTTGTGAAGTGTAGTCGGCCAAGTTTTTCATTGTGAGTAACTATCTCAGTCAGACCCGGCTCATAAATTGGTATTACACCTTCTTTCAAGCCAGTAATTTTCTCACCATCATTGTCTACACACACAACACTATTGCCGGCCTCTGCTAAACAACCGGCTGTTACTAATCCGACATAACCGATACCAACTACACAAATCTGCATCTTATCAACTCCAGATATTCCATATATAACTTCACTTTATTCAGTTCAGTTTTACCGGAAAAAAACACTTAAAAATCACAAAGTCTCTTAATCTAAGATTTCTATCATATCGATATCTATTTCAACACTTGAGGCCTGTCCGAGCATATTTATCTGCAAAACCAGGCGAATAGCGTTCTTTGCTGTAACTACAATACCCTGCAAATCGATTAATGGTCCTGCTATAACCCGGCACTTCTGACCGGCCTTGATGTACTTGTGCGGGGTCAAAGGGGCACCTGCCCGAAGGGCCTGTTCAATTTGAGCTAATTCGTCGAGTAATTTCTGCTGGTCTTTGACCTCGATAAGATTAGCTACACGGTCGGTTCGCAACAGTTCAATCCGCTGGTCCTCTTGGCCACAAAAGAACAAATACCCGCTGAACAGCGGCAAAAGAGACCGAATCTTTCTTCGGCTCCGACGCCGGGCCTTCCAGCTCATTGGAAGAAAATAGCTGATATTTTTTCGGATTAAATCATGCGCCAGCGCTTTTTCGTTCCTGCTCCTCGTATGGGCAACCCACCATTGGCCGGTAAGTTCACGAATCGACTTTACTTCGGGCCAGATAATAGGAGGATTTTCACTCGCTTTTAACAATTTTTGCTTCCTAACTTATCCCATAAAATTTAAGCACGGTCTTAGCGACATATTCAATCTGGTCCGGCACAAGCTCAGGATAAATCGGCAGAGATAGAACTTCATTACTAAGCCGTTCCGCTATAGGCAAATCACCCGGCTTGTAACCAAGCTCGCTGAAACAATCCTGAACATGCAAAGGCTTTGGGTAAAATACCGCTGAGCCGATATGATTCTCGGATAAGAATTTTTGCAACTGGTCTCGTTCCGGCACAGTCACTGTATATTGGTGATATATACTGACATTATTCGTTTCAATTTTCGGAATTTTCACCGGCGAATCGGCGAAGATACCATCATATATGGCGGCATTTTGCCTTCGTTTTTCATTCCACTCATCAAGATGCGCAAGTTTGACTGTTAAAACCGCACCCTGAATACCATCAAGACGGAAGTTGCCGCCAATAATTTTATAGAAATATCGGGGATGTTGACCATGGTCGCGAAGGACTCTGATTTGTTCCGCAAGGTCATCTCTATTGGTCGTCACCAAACCGCCGTCACCGAAACCGCCAAGATTTTTGGTCGGGTAAAACGAAAAGCATCCGCAATCACCAAAATTACCACACATCACGCCATCCTGGATTGCACCTATCGCCTGTGCGGCATCTTCAATAACTGCAAAATTATGCTGCCGTGCAAGTTCCTCAATAGGCTTCATTTGAGCGGCCTGCCCAAACAAATGCACTGGAATAATTACCCGTGTCTTTTCGGTTATCTTTTCTTCGATAGCAGATGGGTCAATGTTGTAAGAATCGGGGTCAACATCAACAAAGATGGGTTTCGCCCCGAGTCTGACTACAGAACCGGCAGTTGAAAAAAAAGTAAACGGAGTAGTTATAACTTCGTCACCGGGTTTTACCCCCAGAGCCATCAAACTGACAAGCAGAGCATCCGTTCCACTTGAAACTCCGATTGCATGCTTGCTGTCGCAATATGCAGCGATTCTCTTTTCAAATTCGGCTACGGCCGGGCCAAGAGCAAAATACTGACTTTCGCAAACTTCGCTTATCGCCTGGGTTATCTCGTCTTTTATCGTGGCATATTGCGCCTTCAAATCCAGAAGTGGAACTTGCATTAAAACTCCTTGTTTCATGATTTAGGCCTTTATCACTTTTTTTCCTGCTCCGCGAACCGCCGCTGTGGCATTGCGGGTATCAACTACAAGTTTTGCGTTTTTAACAATCCAGTGATAATCGTAATCACTGTGGTCGGTCGAAATCAAAACCACATCATAGCCCGCTAACATTTTCGCTGATAATTTTTTGCTCGTCATCCTCAGATCGTGCCGGCGCTGCTTATGTGTTTTGGGTATATACGGGTCATTATAATCAACCTTAGCTCCTTTTTGGTACAGCAGTTCAATAAGCTCAATCGAAGGAGACTCGCGTAAATCATCAATATCCTTTTTATACGCCAGACCCAATACGAGCACTTTGGAACCCTTAAGGCTTTTTCTATTTTCATTAAGCGCCTCTGTCGTTTTGGCAACGACATAACGAGGCATACTGGTGTTAATCTCACCGGCCAGCTCAATAAACCGCGTCGGCATATCGTATTGCCGGGCCTTCCACGTCAGGTAAAACGGGTCAATTGGTATGCAATGGCCTCCGAGGCCGGGCCCTGGGTAAAAAGCCTTGAAGCCGAACGGTTTTGTACTCGCCGCGCTAATAACCTCCCAGATATCAATACCCATCCTGTCAAAAACTATCTTCAGCTCATTAACCATAGCTATGTTCACGCACCGATAAACATTTTCGAGTATTTTCGCAGCCTCGGCGGTTTCAAGACTCGATACAGGAATTGTTTTAACTATAGCAATATTATAAAGTTTGCATGCGATATCGCAGCACTTTTTAGTCAGACCGCCAACTACTTTGGGAATTGTTCCGGTATTAAAATCTTTATTGCCCGGGTCTTCCCGCTCCGGTGAATACGCCAGATGAAAATCTTTACCTGCTTTCAGGCCGCTGCTTTGAAGTATCGACGCCATAACTTCCCTGGTAGTACCGGGATAAGTCGTGCTTTCAAGGACTATCAACTGACCGGGCTGAATATATTTAGCGATTGTTTTAGTGCTGCCTATAATATACTGCATATCTGGCTCACGGTTACGGGTTAGCGGAGTAGGTACACAAACCAATACGGCATCGACGGTCTTGAGACGAGCCATACTGCTCGTAGCCTGGAAGCGCCCGGCCTTTACTATTTGTTTAACCTTCTTATGAGGAACGTTTTTAATAATGCTTCGGCCGGAATTCAGAGTCTTGACCTTTTGCTCATCAATGTCAAAACCGACTACCTTCAGGCCTGCTGAAGCAAACTCTCCGGCTAAAGGCAGGCCCACATAACCAAGGCCTAAAACACCAACAATTATCTTTTTCTCCTTGAGCTTCCTTGTCCAGTCTCTCATATCCTATCCCTGAAACATGACCGGTTCGCCCTGAATCCTTCAGGAAACAACCGCCTGCATTTACTAAACCGTTAGCCTTTTTTGGTCGATTAACCATACTAAGCCAGTTATATTAGACCTATATGCTTAAAATGTCAAAAGAATTGAAAAATTGAAGACCTGAAATTTAGAATTGGCTGGTACTTAGAAAATCGAAAATAAAAAATCGAAAATAAAAAACAATATGTGCGTCTTATTTACCTGCATAGGCAGACGTGTCTCTTTGCTGAACAGCTTCCGCCGAGCGGCAGGACAACTGAAACTAAACGCTTTATTCTTCGGCACAGATACGACCGAGCTAAGTCCGGCCCTGCAATTATGCGACGAAGCATTTCTTGTTAAGCCGACAACACACCCCGGCTATATCAGCCAATTGCTCTCAATAGTCAAAACCAACAGAGTAAAACTGCTCGTCCCCACCGTTGACCTCGACCTGAAACTTCTTGCACAGAACAAACCTAAATTCGCTTCTATGGGTTGCCGTGTGCTTGTTTCAGATCTGGAAGTCATCGATATATGTCAGGATAAGAGAAAAACATACAAGTTCCTGGTCAAAAATAAATTTAATACCCCCATTACCATTAGTGCAGCGGTTGCGCTTTCAAAAAAGAAACTGGGTTGGCCATGTTTATTGAAGCCCTGGGACGGCTCAGCCGGTAAAGAAAACACCATCGTTAATAATCGCAGGGAATTGTTGTTTTACTCTAAAAGAATACCAAACGTTATCTGTCAAGAGTTTATCAGCGGTACCGAGTACACGTGCGATGCATATATAGACTTTAATATGAAAGTTCGCTGTGTCGTTCCGAGAAAACGCATCGAAGTCAGGGCTGGCGAGGTCAGCAAGGGACAGGTCATAAAAAATACTCGCATTATGAATAAAGCTGCTACGCTTGTTGAGAAACTCGGCGCCGGGCCCGGCGTCATAACTCTGCAATTGTTCCTGACAGACGACAACAGAATCAAATTTATCGAGATAAATCCGCGCTTCGGAGGCGGCGTACCTCTCTCAATAAAAGCTGGTGCCGATTTCCCAAAATGGATATTGCAGGAGCTCTCAGGCAAAAAACCGAACATCCGCTTCGACAGCTTCAAAGATGATTTAATTATGCTCCGCTACGACGATGAAGTTTGGTTAGACAAGCCTTAGCAAAGGTTGCGTTTGGTCAATTGGTAACTTTCCAGATAATTCCCTGCCCCCTGATCCCTCCGACCGGCGAAACCGCATAAACATCCGTCTCGGACAGCCACTGCTCCATAGATTTTTCATTCAATAACGGCACACCCTCACTTCCCGCATACCGGGATATGACTTTAATATCAGCCCTTTCTCCCTTGACTTCCTGCACATACAGTAATGGATAAACCATCGTGTTGTCGGCGTAAACAACAGCTTCAGGCCCGAGTTTTGCAAAAACCTCTTCAGCGAATTCTTCCGCTCCTCTGTAACCAGCCTTCCACGGCCGCAGGAACCATACATAGTCATTACGATAAGCAATATCCGCTCTGGTCGAAATATTAAACTTCTGTTTCTGCGCTATTGCAGGAGCATAGATATAAATTGGAATTGGCAGCAAAACCAAAATAAAAACTAACCAACAAAGCACTTTCCTGCCAGGCAAACCAACAATCGAATTAAACCCAACACCAACCAAAACTGAAACCAGGCAATAAAACGGAATGAAAAAAGCGTACCTGTCCGGCACCGTATATCTAAAGGCAAATACAAAAAAAAGTACCAACAAGGCCAGAAGCACATTTACAAAGCCGCGTGTCGGAGAGGCCTTTTTTAACCCCCAAAGACCCGCAAAGAAATGACATTGGGTATAGGGAAATTATACACAAAAAATATCATATTCTCTTTAACGAGACCGGCTGAAAGACTTACATTAAGAACATTTCTCTGCCAGCTACTGCCGAAGACCGCAGAAGCCAAAGTAGCCGTTAAATTACCCGTCCGAATAATACTTTTAATTATTAAATATTCATAAGGAACCGCCCCGGCAATCCACAGCAGGGTGATAATTCCAATGTGCTTTATACGGATTTGCTTCTTTACAAGTAAAACTATTAAAAACACCAGATAGCAAATACACGCAACAGCGGCAAACATATGATTCGCAATTGCCAGCCCGTTGAAAAATCCAAGCAAATATAAAAACCCTATTCGCTTTGTCCTCACATATTGCAGCAACATCAACAGCTCAGCCGACAACAGCGCCGCATACAGAGTATACGTCTCCGTAATTACCGCATGTCGCCAAAAAGTATGCGAAAGCGCCAACGTGGCGGCGGCAAACAGGGCAGGCAAAATCCTGCCCAGCCACAAGCGCAGAAGCAGAAACAGGTTTGCGATGGTCAAAGCCGCCGCAACTGCTGAAATCAAATTTACCCTGTACGCAAATTCACCGATGGGGATACGCTTTACGACAATGCCGATAATATGAAAAAGCGGATGTGAAAGCGCCAGGCCGAGTCTGCCCTCAATATCATTATGCCAAATCCGGTATTGATATACCCCGCTGTCCTGCCAGAGCGGCCCTGGGGCACAGGTGGTTATATAAAGCACCGCCGCCGCCAAAAGAACAGCAAAGTAACTTGCTTTAAGGTTATTACCGTCCCTGGTCATGAACTATTTTTCAATCGACAATTGCCTAAACCGTTACCATTAAATACTTCGTATCATCGGCAAAGCTCATCGCCCCCTCATATACGGCTGGGATAAGCAGAGTATCGCCTGCCTTAAACCCAACAGTATCTCCTCCGGCTTCCAGAATCGTCCCGGAACCTGAAATAATAATCATTGTCTTCATCTGCCCGGGCGAAAGCAGCAGCTCGCAATCCTTGGCCTGATGACCTTTGTCCACCTTAAAGTATTCGCATTCCACCAA
>CAZJIR010000049.1:0-2577 GCA_964546095.1 uncultured Pirellulales bacterium | reverse complement strand
GGCCTATTGTTGTCACAGAAAGATTATCACCGGATGCATCGAAATGGATGCTTTCCAGAGCTTCTTCGATATGCAGCTCTCTGGGCTTACCGGCATCATCAACCCTGTTCCAGTCGAAAACGCGATAAGTGGTATCCGATGGCAACTGAATCTCAGCTATCACCAGTCCCGGCCCAATCGCATGCGCCGTCCCGGAAGGAAGAAAGTGACACTCTCCCTCTTTAACTGAAATCTTTTCCAGCATTTCAGCAACATTGCCTTGTTCTATCGCCTTGGCAAACTGCTCTTTTGTTACGCCTTTTTTCAGACCCTTATAAATTATCGCACCCGGCTCGGCTGATATGATATACCAGCACTCGGTTTTAGGCTCCCCCTTACCCATCCGCTTACAGGTCTGCTCATCGGGATGGACCTGCACGCTCAGAATATCCTGTGCATCCAGAAACTTGATTAACAGTGGAAAAGGCCCCGAGAAATTCTTATCACCTGTTATTTCTTCCGGATATTTCTCGATTGCCTCCTTGATATTCAACCCGGCCAATTCGCCGTTTTCAATTATGGACTTATCCTCCGGCAAATCAGCCAATTCCCAACTCTCGCCGATTTTTTCAAACGGAGGCAAATCTTTATCGAAAACTTCCCGCAGCTTCTGTCCACCCCAGATTCGTTGTTTATAAATCGGCCTGAATTTTAACGGATACGCTTTCACGCAGCCCATTTTAACCACTACTTCTCACCACGTCCAACCCAATTCAGCCAATTTTCAATAGAGACAATTAACTTTAAACCCCCTAATCACCTTCATTGCCGCCAGCAGCCTTGAGAAGCTTGACGATATCCCTATGACGATAGGCTCGTGCCATTTCCAAAGGAGTCTGCCAGTTGTACTTAATATTTACATTAGCGCCATATTTAATTAGAATCCTTACAACTTCTTTGTGGCCACGCTGGATTGCCATATGCAGTGGCGTCATGCCAATTCCGTTTTTCATATCGACTTCCGCACCACTTGATAAAAGTATCTTTACTGCATCACTGTGTCCATTATTGACTGCAAGGTGTAAAGCTGTACAGCTACTAAACAACCCTTCACCCCTATACACCTCATTAACGCCGGCACCATGCTCAATAAACAGTTTAACTATTTCGTCGTGTCCTTCACGAACCGCTAAATGTAGAGGCGTTTCATTCCAAGTGTCCTTAACATCAACATCAGATCCGTAAGCAATAAGTAACTCAACTATACGTTTATGACCCCGGCCGGCAGCTATATGCAACGGTGTTTTGTTGGAGATTACTTCTTTACCTTTATTACCAACAGGTATTAGCAAATCGCCCTCGACATTTATATCGGCACCATTAGCCAAAAGCAGCTCAGTTACATTTTTACGGTCATATGCAGCCGCAAAATGAAGCGGCTGAGCACCCACACGATCCTTCGCATTAACATTGGCGCCGCTCTCGATAAGCAATTGTACACGCTTAGCGTTACCTCCCATGGCAGCCTTGTGTAGTGGACTAAAGCCGATTTCCAGAAGATCCTTGATTGTTGCATCAACCTTGGCTCCTCTATTAATAAGAATCGCAGCCACCTCCTTATAGCCTTGACGGGCAGCTTCATATAATGGCGTAGCTCCATCATTATCTTTTATGTCAACATCAGCGTTATGAGCAACAAGTATTCCAACGATATCCTTGTTCCTCTTATAAGCGGCAAGGTGCAAAGGCGTCCGGCCATCATCGTTAGTAGCATTGATGTTTGCCTCATGGGTTATAAGCAATTCCACTAAATCCTTATATGGACCCGAGGCAATTGCTTCATGTAAGGGTGTATTGCCGGACTCATCATTTGCATTGACGTCGACTCCGTTATTTATCAGCACTTCAGCTGTATCTCTATCCCCTTTACTAGCTGCAAAGTGCAACAGTGTATAGCCATCCGAAGAGTCCGTTATATTAACATCAGCACCGTGATTCAAAAGCACTTTTGCTACCTTCGTATAACCCTGAGCAACCACCCAATAGAGAGCAGTCCTGTGTGAGTTTGTTACCCTTGATATCAACATCAGCTCCTTTATTTGCGAGCATTTCAACAAAATCGGTGTGTCCATTGTAAGCCGCGTAGAACAGCGGCGTTTGATTAGAGGAGTTTTTTGCATCGACAATAGCACCATTGTCAATAAGTAGCTCAGCCACATCCAAATGCCCATTTTCTGCCGCATATTTCAAAGGTGTATCGCCAACACTGTCTAATACGTTAACATCGGCACCTTTAGCAATAAGTAATTCTATTACATCCTTATGGCCCTTACGAGTTGCCTCATGAAGCGGCGTAAAACCGGAATCAGACTTTATATTTAGGTCGGCACCGCTGGCCAGAAGCAAATCGACCACGTTTCTATGTCCGTATTTGGCCGCGCAATATAGTGGCGTCCATGTATTCCGGTCCTTTTTGTTGATATCATAACCTTTGTTAAGAAGCGATTTTACTTTTTGAATATCGCCAGTTTTAGCAGCCTGGTGCAGCGGTTGCTTAGTACTTGTGGGGCCTTTCTTGCAGCCAACAGCAAGCAGTAT
>CAZJIR010000048.1:0-11870 GCA_964546095.1 uncultured Pirellulales bacterium | reverse complement strand
CTCTCAAGTTTCATGTCGGAAACGGGTTCACACCGATAGGTCTTAAATTCTTTTACATTTTTCAATACAAAAGTCGGTATATCCTGTGCCTTCTGCGCTCTGACATTGTTAAACTCGGCATCTTTTACATCATCAAGAACAAATGCCGGCCGCAAATCTTCATTCATAAAGCCGACGTCAACATTGTTAAGCTCAATCCCCCTGGCATGACGGATAAAAAATCCATACGCCGGTATTTGGCCATACTCTTTCGGGTCGGGGTATCCCGTTTCAAGCTCTGGAACCTCAACTTGTCCCTGCTCCTTAGAAGCACCACCTTTGACCAATATCCTGATATTGCTCAGCCTCACGTCTTCAACATCATGACCCGGAATGCCCATAATCAGCGAACCATAGCGAGGATTCGCATCATAGATTATAACATTACTGATATTGACACGGCGTAATTTACCCACAGGAACTCCTTCCGGCCCGCGCATCCGCCTGCCCAAACGCAGGAAAAACGGCGAATTCGTTATATCCCGCATAGTGATATTGGATATAGTGACATCTTCAAGTAATCCGCCATCCACAGTCTCTAAAGCAAATCCGCGACAGCGGTCGAACACACAGTTGGAAATCGTAATGTTCTTGAATCCGCCGTTGGACTCGGTGCCGAATTTAATCCTTCCGGTGACACCTCCTCTATCGGGAGCGTACTCCTGAGTGCGCTTGAAGGTGCCATCTAAAAACGTACCCTCATTGTAGCCAGTGACCTGACAGTTGGTTATCGTCACATTCTCCGTCGCTCTTGCATAACCTAAAGCATAAGAACTCTTCAGAACAATCGCATCATCGTTGGGAGAATTGATAGTACAATTCGAAATACGCACGTTCCGGCAGCAGTCAACGTTAATTCCATCGCGATTCGTGTCGATTTTAACATTGTCAATCGTGAAGTTATCCACGCCGGTAGGCAATATGCAAAAATGCCCGCCCATCAGGAAAGTAACATCTTTGATAACAACGTTCCGGCAAAGCTTCAAAGCTATTGCCTTGTTACCCGCCCCCTTATCGTCCGGCCTGTCCCACTTGCCAAGTCCCTTGCCGTTAATCAAGCCGGGCCCAAGAATAGAAACATTCTCAAGATTCTCACCCCAGATAAGACTGTCATGCCAGTGGCTGTGGCCGAAGTCCTGATACTTATGTTTGTCTCCCCACGGATTCGGTTCAGCCTCATCATAACCACCTAATTCACCATGTGCGGCCGCTAAAATCGTAGCACCGTGGTCAAGGTACAATGCAATATTACTTTTAAAACGAATCGAAAAGCTCAAATACGTACCGGCTGGAAAGTACACCGTCCCACCGCCGGCGGCATGGGCCGCTTCTATTGTCTTATTGATTGCTGCCGTATCCAGAGTTTTACCATCTCCCACAGCACCATATTTCTTCACGTTGTATGTCTGGGCGTAAAGTTGAACCGTCAGTAATCCTGTCACAATAAAGACAATAAATAATCTCAGCCTGTGCTTAACCATCAGAATTGCTCCTTTCCGTAAAATACATTCATATAAAAAGCTTACTTCACCGTCACATCCCAGACCTTCGAGCGCCTTGATTTACCGTCCGGCCCCTCGATATCTAACACAACAACAAAACTTCCGGCGCTCTTATACTGATGAATCGGGTGTTGTTCAGTCGAGCTTTTCCCGTCACCGAAGTCCCACTTCCATGTTGTGATATTGCCATAGGACAGGTCTTTAAATACAACCATCCGCCTGTCCATATCTAACACTTTAAATGACCATTGAGCCTCAATAGGTTTTAGAAATTTCTTATCGAGCGGCATCAGTTTGAACGCGCATAAATGCGAAGCATTCCCATACATTCTATGATGCCGCGAAAGATTCCAGAACCCGTTATTTCTCCTGCTGTCGACATCATCGTAATCTATAATCGCCCAGCACAAACCGATGATTTTATTTTCCCACAACACTGATTCCACAGCGCGCGCAGGCCCCTCAGGACCGGCATAATCAAAGGGTGTCACCCAAAACTCCAGCACCAGCCTGCCCGATTCACCCGGCTTAAAATCATACTTACACGTTGCGTTCGCATAAGGCAGCTCTTTAATCCAAGGTTGCACACCCCACGCCAGCGTCCAGTCCTTGCCCTGGGCAGGCGTAAAAATATGATAGTTTTGCGCATGTACCCCGTGAATCGCCCAGTTGGCCTCTTCCTCACTAATCCTTTCATCTGGAGCGGCTCTTGCCTTACCCACCTGTTCGGGAACCCACATTTCTTTATGTCCCTTATCAATCAGAGGGCCTCCTGAAGCATCCGCATCCACAACTATCTCAAAGGTATCATTATGCAATCCGGCAAGAGAAAAATCCCAATAGTTATCGTATGCCTCATAGAGAAAGTACAACCGATTCATCCCTTTAACCCACCCGACACGCACACGAACATCCAGATTATTCGGGTCGGGTTTGGAATGCCTGCCATTATCATCCACTAGCTGATCTGTGCCGATGACATACTCATCAGGAACCATAGACCAATCCTCAATATTGCCATCTATACGCGGTATCATATTGGCAGGGAACTGAAAGACCTTAAAAGTTATATCTTTACGTTCAAGAGCTACTGCAGGATAACAGAAGCTTACTACAATAATAATAGTTAGTGCTCGGTATCTGTTCATTTGTGACTCTCCCATGAGGAGTTAGAACAATATAAGAAATCTCATGCTTGACTTGATATCCGCCATGTAATCACAAGGTACGGATTTATCTTCATTATTCAGCCATGAGCTTTGTCTTTCGACAGTCTTGAAATTAAATCAAAGTTCCACCTCACCGATATTTAGTACCTCATCAATTTGGCCTTTATCATAGCCCCTTGAGAGGGAAATCTCAGGCCACGGCTGGCAAAATCACCATTGCGGAGTTCTGTTCTTTTCCAGAGGCCATTCTCGTAAACACCTTCCTCGACCAAAAGGAATCCGACACCTGTGTAATCCGACCCAAATGATGGTTTGAAGTCAAGCGCTGCATCGAAACCCACAAAAAGAAATTCGTCCGGTCCCAGTTGACCAACCAGAACACGTCCTGACGGTTCCAGCGGACCCGTAGAAGCAAGAGGCTGACCGGAACTTCTGAAGGGGGGCCGGAAACGAACAAGGATATCATATCCATCGAAGTAAAGCATACGACCGGGTATGAATTCCTCCTCGACTGCAGCCTGTAATTTACCTTCCGATTGCAACTGTGCAATGATAGGCAGCGCAGTTTTAATAACGCGGAAATTCTCGGACATAGGCATGAACACCGGACTCAATCCGCTTCCAGGGCCGCGGTCGACTCCAAAAGGAGTAAAGCCGACCGCTGAGTAGTCCGCCAACGCATAAAAGAAGTAACGCGCGTATTTCACGCTTCCCCTCGTCTCGACAACCAGCAGCGGATTGTCCGGGCGGCAATAGCGTGAAAGGATTTCATTGTAGATAATGGGTGATTGATGATAAATGTCCGGGCCAATCATATCGATTTGGGGAGCTGATGCTTTCCAGAGGTCCAGCATATGTGACACTGCCCCGCCGCTTGGATAACTGTCACCCGGTCGGTCGAACTCCAGGAATCGGTCATTTGTTCCAGCTCCTCCCATCCAAACATTGACAAACGTCGGTAGCGGGTATATCTCCTTGCCGGCGCGAGCGATTTCATTGATGTAACTGGAAAGGTGGTAAACGGTGAAAGCCTCCTCTGCAAGTCTGCTGCCAAAGACCTCTTTCCATGTTCCCGATTCTTTATTCAATGCTTTCACTATCCGTCTCGGCACAGGACCCTTAAACAGCTTCGTAGCTTGTGGTGAATAGTCCCGCGGGGAAAACCGGAGGCCCGGTTCATTTTGGACCTGCATTAGAATAACAGTGTGGTCGTCTCCATCAAATTCCAGAAGATGCCGCATCAGCATCGTATATGCCCTGCGGTCAGCTTTCAATGTCTCCTGTCCATGAGGGGAAAGCACCCGGACCGGCTCACCGGCCTTATTAATCACTCTTGGAAAACGAACAAGGTCAGACTTCACCCAAGCTGGAACATATTCCATCGTTCCGTTCTTGTACGTACCAAACCAAAGAATGATGGCTCGAAAGCCATGTGCCCGCGCGCCGCGAAGGATTTGGTCGAGCGCATCGAATTCAAACCGGCCTTCCTCAGGTTCGATTTGTTCCCAGTAAACCGGAAATTCCACCGTGTTGGCGTTTAGGTCCTCGAACTTGGGCCAGGCACGTTCCATGCGCTCCGGAAATGCACTGGGATTGCCTACCTGCCCACCTAAGATAATGAACGGTTTATCATCGACAATAAGCTGCGTCACATTTCCTCTCTTACTAAGGTGTGGAATTGCACCCCGTCCAAACGCCGGAACCATCCAGACTACTACAAGTACGCATATCTTCAATACGGTAACAATACCTGAACTTTTCTTGTTAATTGTACACATTGCCCAGTCTCCACTCTTTTCAGCAAATACTTCAAAATTACCGCCCTGCTCGTTTATATAAGTCGTTCCAATGTAGTACTCTAAGGTAAAGCCTCGATGATAATAATCTGAGCTTCATAAGGTTCAAATAATAGATTAAAGCGTACAGCACCGCTCTCCAACGAAACACCTGCTAAAGATTTTATTTTTCCCGAAGCCGCGTCCCAAATTTGTACTTTACCACTGCCTGCTAAAACAGCATCGCTCGACTGTCTCTCGGTGCTTTCGTTGAAGAAGAAATACAAATCAGCATCGCGCCAGCGCTTGTGTATATATTTTACTACAGGACAAGACTGACTTAACATCACGTCGGGTTTAGGAAGTGCTTTCAGAACTCGGTCTGTTATTTCCCCTGAAGGTTCCCGAATCGCCCAGCTTACATCAGCGGGCCCACCCGCCTTGAGGAAACTTTTTTCAACAACCATCGAGGGCTTTCTTCCAAGTGAAATAACACACCCGCCCGAATCAGCAAACATCTTCAAACGCTCAAGAGCCACCTTCGAAATCGCGCTGATAGATGGAATAATAACCGCCCTGTAATCCTGGTCACTGAAATTTGTGAACACCCCGTTTTTAAGCTTCATAGTTGAAGCAAAAGACTCATCATCAACAAAGTCGAAGTCACGCTGGTTCTCCAGCAACTGCCTCGCAATATTCATAAGACTCTTATCGGCGTCAAAATCACCGAGCCAATAGCTCATGGATGGAAAATACAAGGCGATTTGAGCTGCCGGCTTACCCTGCGCCATCACATAGCAGGCACGGTTTGTATAAGCCATCACACCCGGGAATTTTTCTTCCGCCATATAGCCTTGCATAACAGCCTTATCCTTCCCAGCGGAAGAACCATAGAACATGAACTCAAAAAGATTAACACCACGAACAAGCTGATAGTTCACACCCCATTCTGCCGCATCGGCGGTAACCGGCGGGTCACGGTAAGCCGCATAGCTTTCGCTCAGCACGCGAGGCTTACCATAAACATGCGCCACCGAAGCCGGCAGCCTGACAAAGTCCGCATTCTTGCCGGGCCAGACCTGATTCCAGATGGAGTCCACTCCAGGTATTTGCACAGGACGCAACGAACGGAAGTAGTCTCCGCTCGAATGCACCAATCGCTCCATCGCATGTTCATTATTAAGGTGTGTCATGTGTTCCACACCATTATCCACACACCATTTGGCCTGCATTCCGAAGAAGTGTTTACCGAATAAATTAGACCACACGTCCCAATAGTCCGCCTTGACCCGGCGCTGCTCATCGGTAAGCACTAACCGAGGTCCACGTCTGCCCATAGGAACACAATAGGCCAGATAAGGTTTCACATCATAGCCTTTTCGTTCTTTAAATATCTCAAGCATACCCGGCGTCCAGGGTGTATAAGCAAAATCGGGCTCATCACCACGAAAACCCATAACAGTTTTCCCAAACTCATCTCCGATGTGTTTCTTATACTGCACATGCGTCCAGTCAATAAATTGCTGCACCGCCGCGGGATTAATAAGGTCCCCCATAGAATTTTTAGTAGTCTTGGAACGAGTGGAGTCGTTGACTGCCCGCGTTTGCGGTGTCCTGAACTGACGGTCAATTATCAGAACCCGCCACTCGCCTTCAGGCGCAGTCCAGTTAAATTCTCCAGAGCTGATATCCAGGGCTTTACTGCTTCCATCTTCCCGACTAACCGCAATCACACCTACAGTCTCAGGTGTCACTTCACGTGAGACACTCTCACCACCGGAAACAGTAATTCTTTGAGCTATGCCAAGCCCCTGCATACGCAAATCAGGACGCTCCTGTGTAAATTTACCTCCGGCAAATCCGCTGGGATATTTACCCTCATCGATTATCCATACCCGCATGCCGCGTGCTTTGGCTTGTTCGACCGCGAAACGAATCAGTCTGAACCAGCCATCGGAAAGATAAGGAGCGTTATCCATATCATAACCGGCCTCGATAGTAACTGCACGAAAACCACGAGAGTAAATAAGGTCAAGGTCTCGTACAATCACCTCTTCAGTAATCGGGCCATCCCATCCCCACGTAATCGTCGCTGCATATTCGGGCGGTGGTTTTTGAAAATTAGATGCAACCTCAGCAACACTTGGATTCGAAAGCACCTGCCATGGCTTTTCCGCGGCCAACGTCACGTTAAATAAAATCATTGAAAATAAAACTACCAAACACTTCCTCATTTTTTGTACTCCTTAACTATATTTGTTCTTTCGCAATATAATTACATCGATTATCTAAAACAAGAACTAGAAACTCCTTCAAGCAAAAATACAGGAATTACCCGCCTCCAATGATGTAATCAGATCATGAGCGTTCTATACCGTAAGTTACTGAGTATCAGGCACAGGAGATTTAGAACGCCTTACTGGTTTTCGGTGCCACCAGGTGGCCAGGACCGACCCGGAGACATTCATCCACGGGCCAAATATAGCCGGTGCCAATGCAGCAGGTGCGCTTTTCAGAATATTCATTGCAAGACCGGAAGCCATCCCACCATTTTGTAAACCGACCTCAATCGCTACTGTTCGACACGTGGTTTCATCCAAACGAACCGCTCTCGCAAACCAGTAGCCTAATATATAACCAATAAAATTGTGGATAATCGCAGCCGCTATCAAATAAACCCCGACCGTCATCAAATCATCTCTGGAGCGGGCCGTTATAATGGCGATGATATAACAAATCCCCGCCATAGATACGATAGGCAGTGCCTTATCCATCCAGTTCTCAGGTCCCCTCAACCAAACACTAATCACAAGCTTGGCTAAAGCGACTACACCAATCAGCATTAAACCAACGACAAAACCGTCCTTCTGCAACGAAGCGTCACCATAGGTTAAAACAGCCGCGGGCGCAAACAGTATCACACCCACCGCAAGCATAATACTAACTACTCCAATCAGAGCTAATATCCCACTTGAATGGAAGGTTTTGTGCCGGCTGTACAGGATACGATTTGCGATTAAGCCTGCGACAATCGGAACGATTATCATATTGATAATCCCGAACATCATATTTAGAAAATTAATCTCGATAAACTGACCAGCCAGCTTGTCCATTAGGAAAGGTGTCATGATCGGGGAGACCAATGTTGAGCAGGACGTCATCGTAACCGATAAGGCAACGTTACCCCCGGCTAAATATGTCATCAAATTGGAAGCCACACCACCGGGACAGGAACCTATCAGAACAACTCCGGCAGCTATCTCGGCTTCAAAACCGAAACTCTTGGCAAGAAAAAGCCCTGTCAAAGGCATTACTGAAAACTGCAGGACAAATCCAACGAAGACCGGCCATGGCATCTTGAATACTCGACCGAAGTCAGCCACACTCAAAGTCGTTCCCATGCCGAACATGATGATTTGAATCAATGGGACAATAAGTATTTTCAAATCCACCCCAAACCATGAGCCAAAAGCAACCGGATAGACCATCGAAGCTGCCACAAACGCAAAGACCCAAACCGTAAAGGTAAAGCTCTTCAGAAACGGATGACTCATAAAATACAGAGCCAAAGAAGCAAACATAACAATGAGCAGTGATCCGACCCCGTCACGCCGGCCGGTGACAAGCATGATTACAACTGCCACCAGGCAAATCATAAACACAAACTTGAAGTACTTCAAAAATGAGTTTTCAATTCTCATGGCTCTCCCATACAAAATAATTCATTATTCCAAGGCTTTTAGCTCCACAGCCGGTCGTTAGAGCGGTCCCTGTCCCATTTATCGGTCGGCCCGAAGAGTTCCTGACCTCGACCGAGATGTTCCTTCACCACATCAAGATTCAAATCTATACCCAGGCCCGGTCCTTCCGGAACGCGGGCGAAACCATCCACATGGAGCGGCTTTTCTACTCCCGTCACCAAATCTTCCCACCAGGGTACATCAACTGAGTGGTGTTCCAGTGCAATGAAGTTCTCCGTAGCCGCCGCGCAGTGGAGATTAGCCATAAATGACACAGGCGTGCCTGCAAAGTGCATGGCCATAGCGATGCCATGCTGCTCAGCATAGTCGCCTATTTTCTTGGTCTCAAGAATACCACCGGCGGTAGCCAAATCCGGATGCACCATATCGACAGCACGCTCATCTATCAATGGCTTGAAGCCGCCTTCGAGCATGTAAATATCTTCGCCCGTCAAAAGCGGAACATCAATTGCATTCTTAATCTCTTTCAGCATTTCGGTATATTCCCACGGAACCATATCTTCGAGCCAGGCTAATTGATAAGGCTGCACGGCCTTACCAAGTTTGATACAGCTATTTACGCTTATATGGCCGAAGTGGTCTGAGGCTATCGGGACTTCCAAGCCGACAACTTCGCGGGCTTTTGCGAAACGCTCGGCCATAAGAGCAGCACCTTTATCCGACAATTGAATACCAGTGAAGGGATGTTTACCACGCCAGTTCGTCTCCTTAGTTGGATAGCTTAGCGCTCCTGGAACCTTACGGATGCTTCTTATTCCACAATCATATTTCAAAAAGGTGAATCCCTGGTCGAATCTTTTCTTAAGACCCTCAATGCTGCCATCAGGTGTATCCGCATACAAACGGACTTTGTCACGATATCTGCCACCGAGCATCTGATAAACCGGGATGCCGTATGCCTTACCTGCCAGGTCCCACAAGGCCATATCCACACCCGATACACCGCCCCCCTGGCGGGCGTGATGTCCGAACTGTTTTATTCGCTTGAATATCCGCTCTACATTGCAGGGATTCTCACGCAGAAGCCTGCTCTTGAGCATAAGGGCATAGCGCTCACTGGCCCCGTCACGTACCTCTCCGTAACCGGATATGCCCTGATTAGTATCAATACGAATCAAAGGGCAGCGGAAAGGTGCTCTTGCGACCACTGCTATACGCAGGTCCGTAATCTGCAACTCTGAAGGACTGGAGCTGCGCCTGACATTCTGCGTGGCATAGGCTACCTGCTCTTCAACAGGCGCACCGACCATACTTGCCAGGCTCAGACCGGCAAAGCCGGCACCGGCGCCTTTAAGCAGAGAACGACGGGAGCATGCTGTTTTCTTTTGTAGCTCTTTTTTCTGGTTTTTCATAGTTTTCCTCCCTATTTCTAATAATCTATAGTCTCATGAGACTGCATGTAGATAGCAATCTTTATTTTACCAGTTACGTGTTTTTGAATTCAGGATACCTTCAATCACTTTTTTGGGCACCGGTAGCTCATCAATATTTTCTTTAAGCCAATTACGAAAGTCACTCTGAATCTCCGGCGTCCATCTGCGGTCAATCTCTCCGGGTGTGTATTTACCTTCCCGAAGACGCTGGTGTCCGAACATATCGCGCAGCGTCATAGCTTCCGAATCTGTAACAACTTTTTCAGCCAGATGTGCAGGGATAAAAACGATACCTTCGCGCTTGGCCAGCACAATGTCACCGGGACAAGCCACAGCCCTGCCGATACGGATTGGTACATTAATAGCGGTCAGCATAACTTCACGAAGGTAGCTTGGGTCGGCGCCCTTGTGCCATGCATTGAATCCTTCAACAGCTTCAATACCTTCAAGGTCGCGAACACCGGCATTAAAGATAACACCTTTACTGGAGTTGGCATAGATGGCGTTAGCCAGGTTGTCGCCGATGAGAGTCCCGTCAAGAACCTTACCGAAGCAGTCTGCGACATAAACGTCCCCCTTCTTCAGCATATCAATCGGCCAAGAATTTGAGTTACCTATCCTGCCTTCCGCACGCCCCTGCTCCATAATCGCACGATTGTAGTCGGGATGAGAAGGCATGTACTGAGCCGTTAAGACCCGGCCTACAATCGTCTTTTCCGGATGTATGACTTCCCAGCCGAGATTAGACTCGTAGCAGTTACGATAACCGGCGCCTCTTACAATACTCCAGGCCATCGTGATTGAAACGTTTTTCATTCTTTCCATAATATCATCCGAAACAAACGGCCTACCATCTTCCATTCGCGGACCGGTCCATTTCGGCGTACAGTGCATTACACAGGTCCGGCTGGAAACCACAGGTGGTTCAATACTTTCGTTTTCCTCCTGCCCTCTGGCGAAACAGAAAATAGCCAATACAACCAATAAAACTATCAATAAATAAATTTTATTGTAGCGCATAAGATACTCCTCTCATAAATGCTAATACCATATCACTGTATCTAACATAGCTTTCGCGTTGTACCGCTCAAGCTGCCCATAGAGTCCGGTTAAACACACCTGCCTACCCTGTGGTTTTACTGCGATTGACCGCCGCTTAATCCGGCAAGCGCATAAACCAAAGCCGCCTGCCAGTTAATGGCGATTTCATTAGTGCTGTAACTTTCCTGAATATCCTGCCAACCCGTCGCAGAATGTCCCCCTCCCACGATATAACCCGGCCAGGGCTCTTCAATGCCATCGGCACCGCAACGCCTGTCATGAGGTTTCATTGGAGGATTATGCCCCAATCCCGTCACATATGACCGCCCGTAATAATTCCTTCCAAACAAATGCCCTATTGCATCCAAAGCGGTATCAATATAATCCTTCTTTGGAGATATTCTGTCGGCAACATATAGATTCAATACCTGCCTTGCAATCGTCCCGTTACAACCCCAGTAATACCTGACAAGAGGTCTGCCATAAACATCCCGATTCGCATTGGCAACGATAGCATCCCCAACTGCAATTATATCCTTTCGTATGCTCTCCAGCAGTTCGGAATTTCTTCCTTCCCTTTTAGAAAGGACATAAGTGAACATACCCAGATTCCTGACATTACCCCAATCCCAGTCCTCATCTATTTTCTTATCACTTGAAGCTTGGCCTCTCCTGTTGCTTTGAACAACGACCGCCCTTTCCTCGAAATCTTTCAAGTATTGAGGTTCACCTGTGGTCTCCCACATCTCAGCCGCCGCCCAGAGCCGGTCATCCCAGTCTTGTGATTGATAACCACCTGTTCTAAAGTCCCCTTGTTCAAATCTCTTGTAATCCGGATTGTTTTTTAAGAACATGTAACTTTTTTTGGCGGCATCCAGACAAGTCTGCGCGTACCCGGCATCATAGGGCTTGAAGTATCGTGCCGCCATAGCCATTACAGCAACAAAATCAGCCGTGGCCGCCGAGCTCCAGTCTGTAAAATATCTCTTTTCCGAATCATCTTCAGGCATAATAAAACCGGAGAAGTTCAGACGTGTTAATTTATGCGAGACCTTGCCCGAACCATCCGGATATTGCATTTTTAAAAGCCAGTCCGTCTCCCACTTGAGCTCTTTCAGAAAATCCGGATAGCCCGGCGCGGTATCCGGAATGTCGAGGTCAATGTCTTTAAGCCGTCTCTGAAAATGGTCCCAGGCCAAAAACATTGTCC
>CAZJIR010000047.1:0-12024 GCA_964546095.1 uncultured Pirellulales bacterium | reverse complement strand
CTACCCTCAACAGGAGGAATAATGATTGTCAACAGAGAGTTTACTGAGATGACACCTTGCGGGATGAAATTCTCGACGCTCGCCGGTACCGTCGGCGGCGGACAGCAAACGCCGGGCTTCATCGGCCATTCAAAGCACTACATCATTTCCAGAAAATTCATCGCTGCGGAAGGCGGAATTCGGCGGATAGTATGGATGCCTACGATGCTCAAAGAAGAAATTAAAGACAGCTTCACCAAAAGGATTAAGGAAATGGGACTGAACCCGGAAGAATTCCTTGCCAAAATTGCCGATGAGACCACAACAACAACAGAAGAAGAGGTCCTGGAATTTATTACAAAAAATGAGCATCCTGCAATCACTTTAGAGCCTATGTTCTAAAAAGATATATGAAATAAGAAGTATAAATAAGGAAAACTATTATGGCATTAACAGGACTGGAAATATTTAAATTGTTACCGAAAACCAACTGCAAAAAGTGCGGCATGCCTACTTGCCTGGCCTTTGCAATGGCGCTTGCTCAGAAACGTGCCAAACTCGAAGACTGTCCTGACGTCTCTGAAGAAGCTAAAGAAAAACTTGCTGCTGCAGCAGCCCCGCCAATGGCAAAAGTTGTGTTCGGCACCGGAAACAATGAGGTCCAGATTGGACAAGAAACGGTAATGTTCCGACACGAGGAAAAATTTTATAACCCGACCGTCCTGGCCGTAACCGTCTCGGACAAACTTACCGGTGAGGATTTAACCAAACGCATTGAGGCTGTAAATGCACTTCAGTTTGAGCGGGTCGGGACCAAAATCGGAGTAAAGGCTATAGCGGTCGTCAATGACAGCGGCTCATCTGAGTCTTTTACACAAGCCGCCGAAGCGGTAAAAAACTCCAGCGACCTTGCCTTAATACTGGTAACCCAATCACCTGAAGCGATGTCCGCAGCAATAGCTAAAACCAAAGAATCCGTTCCTTTACTCGCCTCAGCCACAATCGAAACGGTTTCAGAGATGGCTAAAATCGCTAAAGAAAACAGTTGTCCACTTATAGCACAGGCCGAAACAATTGAAGCCCTTGCAGAGCTTACTGAAAAAATTAAAACCGAAGGAGTCGAGGATGTTATACTAAATCTCCAAACTACAAACCTTCGTGACCAATTGTTAAATCTTCCAAAGATACGGGCTCTAGCCCTCAAAAAAGCATTCAGGCCATTAGGTTATCCGACTATATCTTTTGTCACAGATGGCGACGCCGATACACAGGCAGCTTCGGCCATAAGTCTAATATGCAAGTACGCCGGTATCGTGGTACTCGATACTGTCGAGCCGCACGCGCTTTTACCTATACTCACCGCAGTGATGAATATCTTCACCGACCCACAGAAACCTGTTCAGGTTGAGCCGAAAGTTTATCGTATCGGTGAACCCGATGCCAATTCACCATTAATGTTTACAACGAACTTCTCATTAACGTATTACACTGTGGAATCGGATGTCGAAGCCAGCAGGATACCAAGCTATATTCTCGTAGTTGATACCGAAGGTACAAGTGTCCTGACGGCGTATTCCGGAGACAAGCTTAACGAAAAAACGGTAGCCGATGCTATAGCCAAATACAGCGTGGAAGACCTGGTTAAGCACCGCAAACTAATCATTCCCGGCTACGTCGCTGTAATGAGCGGCAAACTCGAAGAAGCTACAAACTGGGAAGTCATGGTTGGCCCCAGAGAGTGTTCGATGCTGGCAAAATATCTCCAGGAAGTCTGGAACTAACCTGTATGCTTGTTGCTTGATGTTAAATGTTCGTGAAAAGAAAATCACCTATTGAAAATCGAGAATGGAAGAGAGAAAAAAGAAAAAATACACAGTTCATTTTGAACCAAGCGGCCTCAAAATACAAGTGCCGAGCGGGTCGGTTCTGCTCGATGCCGCCCACAAAGCAGGCATTTATTTAAGTAGTATCTGTGGAGGCGATGGATACTGCGGCAAATGCAAAGTAATAATTGACGAAGGACAATCCCAAAGCAGACCAACCACCTTACTCACACCTGATGAAATAAGAGAGAATATCGTTTTAGCCTGTCAGACCAAAGTGCTCTCCGATATGACTATAACCGTTCCAAAGTCTCACACTTTGGAAACAAGCCAAATTCTTATGGACACGGATGCACGCAGATTCAGCGAACTTGCCGGCGAAGTTCAGGCGGGAATATTTAAATTCGACCCTCTTGTCCGCAAAATATACGTTGAGATGTCCCCACCGACTGTACAAGACCACACAGCCGACCACGAACGTCTGTATCTGGCTATACGCGAGCAAGTTGACGCTCCTATAATGCAAACCGGTTTTCGTGTTCTTCAGAAACTCCCCAAATTACTTCAAAACTGCAACTACAAAGTTACTGTTACCATAGGTCGCAGAGGAGATACCACCGAAGTTATTGAAGTTGAAGCAGGCAACCATTGTAAAAGAAACTTTGCTATCGCTGTCGACCTGGGTACAACGACTGTTGTGGCTCACCTTCTTGACCTGACGAATGCCGAAACAATTGATACCGAGGCCACTTACAACAGTCAGATAAATTTCGGTGAAGATTATATCCGTCGAATCATTTACGCAGAAGAGAACGATGCCTTTGACGAAATGCAAAACCGCCTCGTAAGCGATGTGAATAACCTGATTGTAACACTAGCCTCAAGAAAAAAAATCGACTTACAGGATATTACAACGGTAATATGTGCCGGCAACACTGCTATGATTCATTTTTTGCTCAATCTGGACCCGACAAGAATTCGCAGAGAGCCGTACATTGCCTCAGCCGGCTTTGTTCCCCCAATCCGGGCAGCCGAGGTAGGCATTCAGATTAACAAACGAGGCTTGTTATACTGTTTGCCCAGCGTCGCTGCCTATGTAGGTAGCGACATTGTAGCTGGTGTTTTGGCTACACGAATATTTACTAAAAAAGGTATCATACTCTTTGCGGACATAGGAACAAACGGCGAGGTGGTTCTTGGTAATCGGGAATGGCTGGTCTGTGCCTCAAGCTCGGCAGGCCCCGCGTTTGAAGGAAGCGGCGTCAAGCACGGCATGAGGGCCGGTGCGGGTGCTATCGAAAAAATGACAATTCTCGAAGATGGTTCTCTGGAGCTAAAGACAATCGCCAATACCTCTCCGGTTGGTATTTGCGGCTCAGGCCTTCTCGATACACTTGCCGAATTATTTTTACACGGCATAATAGACCGGACCGGGCGGTTCAAAGTCAACGGTCAGCCAAAATTAACCGAAGGCGATGAAGGCCGGCAGTTCCAAATAGCCCCTGCCGGTAACGAGCACCAGGAAATAGTAATCACACAGGCAGACATTGACAATTTGGTTCGTTCCAAAGCCGGTGTCTTTGCCGCCATTAGAGTCCTTATGGAATCAACCCAAACAAATCCGGAAGACCTTGAGGCAATTTACTTAGCCGGGGGATTTGGAAACTTCCTGAACGTTCGCCAGGCGGTTACCATTGGAATGTTGCCTGATGTGCCCCGGGAGAAGATTCAATTTGTGGGAAATACCTCAATAGCAGGGGCAAAAACAGTACTGTTAAGCCGGAAAGCTTTAGAAGCTGCCGAAGAAATAGCGAAAAGCATGACGTACTTTGATTTGATGAGCCATACAGGATACATGGAGGAATTTACCAGAGCTAATTTCTTACCGCACACGGATTTATCACTGTTCCCATCTGTAACCTCTGTGAAGCGTGAAACATGAAACAAAATATAATATACGATTCACAGGAAACAAGAGACAAAATATGGCAACAACTATTGCAATAAGCGGAAAAGGCGGCTCAGGCAAAACAACTTTAGCCGCTATGATTATCAGGTCCCTGCTGTCCCAGGCCAACAGAAAAACCGTGCTTGTCGTGGATGCCGACCCAAACGCCTGCCTCGGCCTGACGTTGGGGGTTCAGCCGACCGGTACCATAGCGAACATACGAGAAATGAAGCCCAGCAATGCAGGTATGGATCGGCTGCGCTCCTTCGAATATAACATGCAGCAGGCAATTACCGAAGCCGATGGATTCGACTTACTTGCTATGGGCCGCCCGGAAGGACCAGGCTGCTACTGTGCGGCGAACAATATACTCAGAACCTTCATGGACAAACTAAGCTCAACCTACGGGTACATCGTCGTGGACAACGAAGCCGGAATGGAGCACCTTTCCCGCAGAACAACCAATAATGTTGACCTGCTGTGCATCGTAGCAGAACCAACTCCCATTGGTGAACTTACCGCTAAGAGGATTTTTGACCTTGCAAAACAATTACCAATTGTTGTAAGACAAATCGGTGTGACATGGAACAGAGCATTGAACAATAAAGAAATTGACGGAATAGAGACTTTTGGATATATACCTTTTGATAAAACCGTCTCAGAGGCCTCAATGCAAGGCAAAACAGTCTTTGACCTTGAAGATAACAGTCCTGCTTTTGTGGCAGTTCGAAAAATACTCGAACACAAAAGCATTTTAGCTTCGAGTTAATGATAGACTATGAATCTTTTTTGGAGAATTCAAGATGCCAGTCCCTGAAGTTGCAGAAAGATTTACCGGTTCAGTAAATAAAGTTACCCTGGGAGCAACCAAAGATAACGGTGGCACCCGAACTTCAACGGTAACCGTAGGCGGAGCACGCAATGTTGTCTATGGTGGCTCTGCCGCTGATGCAGGCGAAAAACCTGTAATTGCTATGGACGTTCTGGACAGCAAACCTGAAGATTGGCCCGACATCCTGCTCGAACCATACAAAGATGTGCTTGACAGCCCGGGCGACTGGGCCAAAAAGTGTGTCGAAGAATTTGGGGCAGAGCTGATTTGCATCAAATTCGAGGGTATCCATCCCGACAAGGGTGACAAAGACGCCAATCATGCCGTAAAAGTTACAGAAGAGGTCTTAAAAGCAGTCGGCGTACCTTTGGTATTATGGGGTTGTGGAAATGACGAAAAAGACAACCAGGTTATGCCCAAGGTAAGCGGTGCCGCAAAAGGCGAAAAGTGCTTAATTGGGACAGTTACAGAGGATAACTATAAATCCTTAACAGCTATTGCCCTGGCCGATAGCCATTATCTTATAACGGAGGCTCCTCTTGACATAAACATCGCCAAACAGGTCAACATCTTAGCTTCCGATATGGGCTTTCCGTTAGAGCGAATAGTAACATTTCAGTCCACCGGAGCACTGGGTTACGGAATAGAGTATGCTTACTCGATTCAGGAACGACAGCGCATCGCCGCCCTTACCGGTGATAAAATGATGGCTATGCCGGCCATCTGTGACGTAGGTTACGAATCATGGCGGGCAAAAGAGGCCAAGCTCACGGATGCGCCGGGCTGGGGGCAGGCCGCTGACCGGGGCCCGATGTGGGAAACAGCCACCGCTGTTTGTCTGCTCCAAGCCGGTGTCGATATAATTCGGATGCGTCATCCTAAAGCCGTTACTACCGTCAATAACTTCATCAATAAGGTATGACAGAACAATAACTCGTAGAGGCAACAACTTATAAGAATTGCCACTGAAGGGAGAAAGGAAAGAAATACTATGATATTGATCGCAGAACGAATCAACGGGATGTTTACCAACGTCAAACAGGCCATTGCCAACAAAGACAAAAAAGTAATTCAGGAAATAGCTAAAAAGCAGACCGATGCAGGTGCTGCATATTTGGACGTGAACGTAGGAACCGCTGCGGCAGACCAGGAAGGTACCATGCAGTGGCTGGTCGAATCCATTCAGGAAACATGTTCAACGCCTTTATGTCTGGATTCCCAAAAACTTAATGTAATCGCAGCAGGATTAAAGGTCATTAACGCCGAGAACGGCGTCATTCTGAATTCAACGCCTCTGAACAAAAAAAGCGATGAAGAAATATTCGACAAATACATAGAAATGGCCAATCAAGCAGGTCCAAAAGCAAGTATTATCACCCTTACTATGGATAAAAACGGCGTTCCTCAGGATATCGATATGCGTGTAGCAATAGCCGCAGAGATAGTGTCAAAGGCGATGGAAAAGGGATTCGATACCCAGCGGTTGTTCATCGACCCCATCATTCTGCCAGTCAAGGTGCCGAACGCCCAAATTCAGCCCAGTAATATCCTAACTGCGATGGACCAGATAAAGTATCTATCAGACCCTGCCCCACATATGACAATAGGCCTGTCTAATCTTTCTCAGGGAGCAGCAGAGAGAAGCCTTATAAACCGAGTATTCCTCGCTATAGCTATTTCACATGGACTAGACTCAGCCATTGTTGATGTATTCGACCAGGACCTGACGAACATCGTAGCCACCTCTGAAATGCTGATGAATAAGCAAATATACTCAGATTCTTTCCTGAAAGCATATACATAAGCAAGTAAATAAAATTTAAGACAGCAGGCCGGATTAATAGATAAGAATACAGTTATATAAATAGCAAGATAGTGCAAAAAAAAAGCCCTACGGTTGTACCCACCTTGGAGGGTTTGGAAGATAATACACCGCTCATGCAAAAATCCCTGCCACCATAGAGTCGAGCGAAGAAGTACTGTGTGAAGAAGTTACCTGATACGATATACAAAGAAGAACATATGAAACTCGACCCAACAAAAATGAAGGATTGGCAGGTCGCTGAAGCTGCCGAAGAAACAATGATACCTGTGAGCCAGCTTGCCCAAGAGATGGGTTTACAGGAAAGCGAGCTGATTCCTATGGGTCGCAAGCTGGCCAAAGTTGACTACCAACAAGCCCTTGCCCGCCTACAGGATGCTCCTACAGCAAAATACATTGACGTTACGGCAATTACACCAACGCCCCTGGGTGAAGGGAAAACAACAACTGCCATCGGTCTAATTGAAGGCCTGGGAAAACTCAATAAAAGAGTCGTCGGTGCGATACGACAGCCCAGCGGCGGGCCCACCTTCAACATTAAAGGCTCAGCCGCCGGCGGAGGTCTGGCCCAGTGCATACCTTTAACACCCTTTTCCATCCGACTTACAGGTGATATCGACTGTATCACAAATGCACACAATCTTGCTATGGTTGCTCTGACCTCACGTATGCAGCATGAACGAAACTACGATGATGCTCGCCTGGCAAAAAGCAAATTAACGCGAATAGATATCGACCCCGAAAGTGTCCAAATGAAATGGGCGATGGACTTCTGTGCTCAGGCTTTGCGCAATATCAGAATTGGCCAGGGCGGAAAGATGGATGGCTACGAAATGGACTCGGGCTTTCAGATTACCGTCTCAAGTGAAATTATGGCGATACTCGCAGTTGCCAAAGACCTCAAAGACCTTCGGGAGCGCATGGCTAAAATCGTTGTGGCTTATGATAAAAAAGGCAAGGAAGTTACAGCCGCGGATCTTGAGGTTGATGGCGCTATGACCGCATGGATGGCCGATGCAATAAACCCGAATCTTCTACAGACAATTGAAGGGCAGCCCGTATTTGTTCACGCCGGGCCGTTCGCAAACATCGCTATCGGCCAAAGCTCAGTTATCGCAGATATGATTGGGACGAAATTAGGCGATTACCACGTAACAGAAAGCGGCTTCGGAGCTGATATAGGTTTTGAGAAGTTCTGGAATCTGAAATGCCGCATGTCAGGTCTCGTACCCAACGCTGTTGTAGTTGTTGCTACTATCCGTGCCCTGAAAATGCACGGCGGTGGGCCTACCGTCAAACCCGGTATACCTTTAAGTGAGGAGTATACTACCGAAAACCTCGAACTGATAGAAAAGGGTTGTGAGAATCTCATCGCCCATATCGAAACAGTAAAGAAAAGCGGCGTACGCCCGGTTGTTTGCGTAAACAGCTTCTACACTGACACCGAGGCTGAAATTAAACTTGTACGTAAAATTGCCGAACAAAACGGGGCTTTGGCAGCAGTCTCCGCACACTGGCTCAAGGGCGGTGACGGCGCAATCGAGCTGGCTGAGGCCGTAATCGAGGCATGCAACGAAACAAACAACTTCAAATTCCTTTACGAACTGGAAACACCTCTTAGAAAACGCATTGAACTAATCGCAAAGGAAGTTTATGGAGCAAGTGGTGTAATTTATAGCAACGAAGCACTGGAAAAAGCCAAGGCCATGGAAACCGACCCGGCCAGCAAGACCTTAGGAACCTGTATGGTTAAAACCCACCTTAGTTTATCGCATGACCCCGACCTGAAAAACAGACCCACCGATTGGGAGCTTCCTATCCGGGATATTCTTGTTTATAAAGGCGCAGGCTTTATCGTGCCCGTGGCAGGAGCCATTAAGCTTATGCCCGGCACTGCTTCCAATCCAGCGTTCCGCCGTATCGATGTGGACGTCAAAACAGGAAAAGTGCAGGGACTATTTTAATCGATTATTAATTACTGACTGTTCAGATGCAAAATTCTAAAAGCGTTCTGGTTATAGGAGCCGGCATTGCCGGCGCAACTGCAGCACAGCGTCTCAGTCAGGCAGGCTTACAAGTTCATCTTATCGACAAAGAAGCTTCAATCGGCGGCCATGTCGTCGAGATGGGTTGTAAAGCCACGGATGTCTGCCTGCGTTGCAATGTCTGTGTAGCAAACGAGCTTTTAAGAACTGTAGCCGCCTCGGACGACATCCATATCCAAACTCGAACCCGGCTTTCTAAGTTACAAGCCAGCACAAACGGCTCACGATATAATGCGACATTGGAACATAAGCCCAGCTTTATTGACCGGAGTAAATGCACAGGCTGTATGGCTTGTATCACAGTATGCCCTGAGAAGTGTATCGTCTCATCAAAGCTGTCTCCTTCACCTGCACCACCTGTAATTAACTACTCGCAGTGTCGGCTGGCTTCCGGTAAAAAATGTTCGGCCTGTGAACAAGCCTGCCCCCTTGGTGCAATAAACATGCAGGATAAAAACTCCCAGAGCCAAATAGATATTGACAGCGTTGTAATAGCAACCGGTCACGAACCTTATAATCCTGCCGAGAATGCTTCGTACGGTTATGGCCGGGCCCAAAACATTATCACCGGCATCGAAGCTGAACAACAGCTCGCCTCCACAGGCAAAATCACCCGGTCTTCTGATGATCAGGTGCCAAAAAGTATTGCATTCATACAATGTGTAGGTTCAAGAACCGAAGAGATTTACCGTCGACCGGAGGATACCGATTACTGTTCAACTGTCTGCTGCTCGTACGCTCTGAGGATAGCACAACTGATAAAACACCAGAACGAAGATGCAGAAGTGACCATCTTCTATATGGATATTCAAAACTTCGGAAAAGGATTCAATGAATTTTATAATAAGTGTAAAGATAATATGACCTTCATTCGCTCTCGGCCGTATGAGGTCAAACACGGGCATAATGACACAGTGCATGTCAAGTTTACTCCGCAGTCCCTTGATAAAGAAGCAGATACCCAAGTTTGCGAACAGGCGTTTGACCTCGTGGTCTTAGCTGTAGGCATTAGACCGAGACCCGACGCAACGAAATTAGCTGAAACATTGCTTTTGCCACTTGATGAGCAGGGATTCTTGGGTTTTAAGAATGCTTCTGCCCTGCCGGCACTGCAACAAGAAGGCATTTATGTAGCTGGCACATGTGAATCTCCAAAAGATATTAAATCCTCTATGGCCCAAGCCGAGGCCATCAGTGCCGCTATAATAAGTGAGGCTTAATAGGTGACCAAGAAAACCGAACAGACTAATGGAAATGTAGCGATTGTGTTATGCGACTGCGCCGGAACATTGCGTGATAAAATCGATTTCAACCGGCTAACAGAACAATTGGGCTCTTTACCGGAAGTTGCAATGGTAAAGCTCTGCTCGAAGTTCTGTCAACAAAACGACTGTAATAAGACATTAAAATCCCTTTCTCAAAAAAAAGGAAAGACAACACGCCTTATAATAGGAGCCTGTGACCGTGAAATTTATGACAACACTCTCAGTAAGGCTATGCAAGGTGTTAATCTGAATGAGGGACTTCTATGGTCTGTAAATATTCGTGAGCACTGTGGATGGATTGCTAAAACACCGAAAACAGCTACGGATAAAGCAAAAGAATCACTAACCGCAGCCGTCCGCCGGATTCAAGTGGCTTCAGCTATCAAGTCAATAAAAACTAATGTAAACCAAAATGTTCTGGTCCTCGGTGGAACTGTAGCCGCGATGCAAACAGCTATCACCCTATCGCAATTAGGCCATCGGGTTACCTTGGTCGAATCAGGTGAAAAATTAGGTGGCTCGATGGCACAAACACCGGAGCTTTACGCTTACATCGCTTCTGATTCTTCCCAGGCCGAACCACTTGTACAAAATCGAATTAATGAGCTCATACAGCAAATTAAAAGTGATAAACAAATCCACACCCAAACATCTTCCAGATTAAATTCTTTAGATGGAGAATTCGGCAATTTCAACGCAGTGATTACCTCGAACGGCTCAACAAAAAAACTCTCGGCAGGAGCAATTGTACTGGCTCCGAACCCGGAACAATCAGAACTGGCCAAACTGGTCCACAACAGCCAAGATATTCCCAAACGCATTGCTATAGTGATGGATATATCAGGTGAACAAAGCAAGCGTGTATCTGCTCAGGTGCTCTCTGCAGCAGAGCTGCTCACAAAACGTTTCAGTGCAGAAGTGAAATTATACTGTCGAAATATCCGGGTAGCTGCAACCGGCATGGAAGCTCTGTACAGGCGCGCAAGACAGGCCGGCGTTGTAATAGTAAAATACGATTCACCACCAAAAATTTCTGAGAGAGGCTCTAAAAAGGTAGTAAGTGCGGAGGAACCATTAATCGGCCGTCAAATCGAGGAAGAATTTGACCTTGTGATTATGGCTGATACACTCCCCGCAGACAATACTAACATTCTGAACACTATCGAAGGACTGCAACCCGGCCCGGTCGGCAATTTACAGGCGGACAGTGTATGGCTTTTGCCGACAAAGTCTAATCGTGAAGGCATCTTCATCGTCGGCTCAGCGCCGGATACCGATGAGCTTATAGACGCTCAAACTGATGGCTTAGCCACAGCAAACGAAATCCACGAACTGCTTAAAAACAAACAAATAGAGGTCCTTGATGATGCAGCCGTAGTGGATATTGATAAGTGCGTTCTCTGCCTGACCTGTATGCGAATATGTCCTCACGCTGCAATCAGCATCGATGTTGAAAATAAGGCTGCCTCCGTTTCGGCGGTAACTTGCCAGCGATGCGGAACATGTGCCGCTGAATGCCCGGCAGGAGCTATCCAACTGCCCCGATACACCGATGAGCAGATAGCCGCTGAGCTTGGTGACAAACCACAAATAACGGTCTTTGCCTGTGAAAATTCAGCCTATCCGGCGGCATCCGCCGCGGCAATTAACGGCTCGCAGTGGCAGCAAGGTGTTCAGTTAATCCGCGTCCCCTGCGCAGGAAAGATTGACCCGCGGGATGTCTTGAGAGCACTGGAATCCGGAGCAAAGAAAGTAATGATTCTCGGCTGCCATCTGGAGAACTGCCAATACCTGTCCGGCTCAACTCGTGCGGCAAAAAGAATCGAACGTCTGAACAATGCAATGGAACAAGCCGGAGTTGATAAAGAACGAGTCATATTTGAGCAATTAGCTTCAGTAGAACCTCATAAATTTATAGAGTATGTGTCTTAGAACGGAGTTTAATACAAATGACAGCACAGATTATCGACGGAAAACAAGTCGCTGCTGATATGCGAGCGGAACTGAAAGATGAAGTAACCAAACTAAAAGAAAAGGACATCGTTCCCGGACTGGGAGTTATTTTAGTTGGTGAAGACCCCGCTTCTCAATCCTATGTTACAGCTAAAGAAAAAGCCTGCGCAAATATAGGGATTTACTCCGACGACAATCGTCTGCCCGCTGAAACATCCCAGAAGGAACTAATGGCTCTCGTTGAGAAAATGAACAACGACCCTAAAATTAACGGAATCCTTGTCCAGTTGCCCTTACCGAAGGGTCTTAATGAGGCTGAGGTCCTTCTTACAATCGACCCGGCAAAAGACGTCGATG
>CAZJIR010000046.1:9762-12138 GCA_964546095.1 uncultured Pirellulales bacterium | reverse complement strand
CTGCCTGCCGATACCCGTGTGCCCACCGTAATCCAGGTCGTAAGTTAGACTTAACCCGTCTTCAGAATTCGGCAGAGCGTAAACACAGGCATCGCCGGAGTTAATAGTAATGGGCTCTTTAATAGTATATTCTTTTCGCCTGACATCCTGCTCATACACCCCGGCATGTTTGAGGACCTTGAAATACTCGGCACTGCTCGCATCCGGAGCCGGCAGCTCCGAGCCGTCAACCTCTACAATAACATTATCAATCTCAAGCGCGTTGAGAGCGGCCAGGCAGTGCTCGATTGTTTCTACACTAATCGAGCCATTTTTTATCGTCGTGCGTCGGCTACGCTCGGCAAGATTAGTCGCAATAGCCTTAATCCGTACCAGCTCAGGGATATCCGTACGAACAAATGTTATCCCCGAATTCGCAGGAGCCGGGCGAAAAACGACCTTCGTCTCCTCACCTCCGAACAAACCTCGACCGTGTATCTTACCTTCACTCTTTATCGTCTTCTGCAGCTTCAAGTCTTTCTACCCTCTTGAGCAGTTGCTTTAACTGCTCCGCCATTTTCGGTAAACGCTTTCTTATACCGATTACCCGAAACGCCTCTCTGGCCTCAATCGCCGGGCTGCCAAGCATCTGTTGGCCGGCTGCTATGCTGTGGCTAAGACCGGATTGTGCACCAATCATTGCGCCATCACCTATTGTGATATTGTCCGCCAGGCCAACTTGGCCGCCTAACACAACTCCATCGCCAATCTTGCAGCTGCCGGAAATACCAACCTGACCTGCTATCAGGCAGCATTTGCCGATTACAACATTATGGGCGATTTGCACAAGGTTATCTATCTTTGTGCCGGCCCCTATTATGGTATTTCCAAACTTGGCTCTGTCAATGCAGTTGTTAGCTCCTATTTCAACAAAGTCTTCAATCACAACTCCTCCATTGTGAGGTATAAGTCTGTGAGCACCGTCGATAAACGAATACCCAAAACCGGTCGAGCCGATTGTGCTGTTCGCCTGAATAATTACATTGTTTCCTAAACGGCAGTTGTGATAAATAACGACGTTGCTGTCGAGACGGCAATTATTCCCGAGCTTTGAATTCTCACCTACTTTGCATCCGCTGCCGATTACACAGTTTTCGCCGATTTCAACACCGTCACCAATTACCGCGAATGCACCCACAGAAACACTGTCGGCTATCCTGACATCCTTTCCGATACTGGCTGTCGGGTCAATACCTGCCGGTGCAGCTTTGATTTTGGGCGCAAAAATGTTCAGGGCTTCTATTAAAGCCGCATTGACATTTTCAACAACCAGTTGGGGCTTGTTTATACCTTCGAGACGTTCGGAAACAATTACCGCTCCGGCTCGGGACTTCTCAAGCGCTGCCTTATGTTTACTATGCGAAACGAAGGTTACTTCACTTTCGCCCGCCGTCTCAACAGGGCCAACAGCACTTATTTGTCTGCTCAATACATTGCCTGGGTCGTCTAACTCGGCCTCAAGCCGCTCAGCTAATTGTACTATAGTCAAACTCATTCTAATCCAAACACCGAAATGCAAATATCAAAATGTAAAATATGGTTATTGGTTAAATGATTAATCACCCGCCGCCTGCCATATAATATATTTTCTTTCACGTGCATCAAATATCGAGCACATCAGTAGGCTGCTTTTTTGTTCCGGTACCAAACACCGGATTTTCCTCTTGTATATTAATTCTGCCTCTTATCTTCCTCCATCCAGACGAGCCATTACATCACTGGTAATATCCACACATCCGCTGCTATACAGTACTTTATTAGTACTGATGGTTCGCATAATATCATTGACACTTAACGGAAGAAGGTCTATCTGGTCCTGTTCCAACACCAAATCCAAACCCTTTTCCTTGGCTACCTCAGAGGTTACGCGCAGAATTTCCTGATAGAACTCTTTGCTCCATCCATACTCTTTCAATACCATCCGCTCTCTGTTGAATTCCTGCTGAGCATTCAGGCTGGACCGTTTATCAATTAATTCCTTTCTTTGTGCCAGATAATCCATGCTGTCCGGTTTTAACGCATTGAGCCCGGCCTCCTGGGATTCGATCTGTTTCGCAAGTGATTCCAATTCGGTTCTCATCCTGTTCTGCTCGCTGATAACCTCGGTCCTGTGCGCAGTGCTTCTCTTGCAATCACGAAAGATTCTCATGACACTGACAATACCAATTTTTGAAGAGGGGGCTCCAGCCGCCTGGGCCTGGTTGTATCCGTAACCTATCGCTAAAATAACGATACTGATCGACCCACAGACCGCAATCTTGCAAAAGCTCTTTCAACTGATCCCACGGAAACTGCGCATAGCTTTTGGTATCCGGCAAACAAATGCATTGAAACGCT
>CAZJIR010000046.1:4677-9752 GCA_964546095.1 uncultured Pirellulales bacterium | reverse complement strand
AACAACCCAAAACCATCGTCCTGGCCTTCATGAATCATCCTTTCTACTTTAATCCTGCATTCGTTAATTTCAGAACAGTCCTCTCATAGAGAAGCTGAAAACTCGCGTTTCATCGTCGTCGTCTTTCATGAAAGGCGTAGCGAACTCAAATCTCATGGGTATTGACCCTGACCATTGTGGTATTAGTATCTGTATGCCCATTCCGATTGAAGCGCGGTACCCGCCTGTATCTATCGCTCCGCTGTCCACGAAAAACAACGCCCCAAAATTATCGCTCACAAGAGGAACAGTTACTTCAGAATTGGCCAAAAATATCCACTCGCTGCCTATCGGGTCCTCCCGCTGCGGATTAGCAACACCTGTTTGCAAACCTCTTGTACTAATACCCCGATAACCGAAACCTCTGATACCATAAGTGCCTGTACCGCCCGCGTAAAACCTCTCGAATGGCGGTGCATAACTTAACGTCGTCGCCGCAAGAAACTTCGTCGACATAACGGTTTTTCGCTCAAGCAAATCCTCATGAAGCGTCTTGAACATAACGTATTTGCCTTCCAATATACTAAAAGACTCATCGCCGGCAACCTGTTCGTAACTGACATTAAAATTATAGCCGTCGCTGGGATTAAACCTGTTATTCCTCATATCTTTTCCGACACCGAGTCCGACTGCGGTTAAGAAGGTATAACCACTATAATCTTTTATCTCTTTCGGGGCATACAAATAGATGCCGTCAACATTAACATTTTCCGCTCTGAAACTAATACTTCTGCGCCATTTGTTCTTATATCGCTTCTCGAATCCTACATATCCTTTTGTCCTTTCCTCGTCGTACAGTCTGTGTTGGCCCCGCCTTTCTATTTCTCTCTCCCAGCTTGAACCCCCAACATTAAGTGAAACGGGTTTGTCCTGGAAGTAAGGCTCAGTGAACGATATCGAATACTGGCTCACTATAGTCCCGGGCTCCAGAGCAAGTCTTAAACTCTGTCCGGCGCCTTTGAAGGCCTGGCCGGATATAAATTCTCCAAAATTCTCAGGCCAGTCTGTAATATCAAAATTACGCTGCTCCCATATCACCTGTCCGACAACGTCGCTGTCACTCGAAACGCCTCCGCTGAATATCAACGAGCCTGTCTGGCCCTCCGTAATATTTACCTTAACATCTCTGCGGTCATCCGCCCCGTCCTCTGGCACAACAGGCCTGATAACGACCTCCTCAGCCAATGTCATCCTTTGAACATATCCTTCTAAGTCGCCGCGCCCTTCCCTGGGGGCCAAATCAGCATTATAAAGCTCGCCCGGCAAAAAACCATACTCATCCAGCACACGCCGTACGACCTTATCCTGAGTCTGCTCATTACCCGTTATATCAACCCGGCCTATCCTGAACTGCCTGCCCTCAATTACGTCGAATTCAACGTCCACAATGTTAGCATCAGACACAAACTTAAGCCTCTGGTCAACCATCGCACCTATAAAGCCGTTCTCACGATAAAGCTTTAGAATATCTTTAACATGCACGTCGGCCACTCGCCTGTTATAAATCTGCCCACCTTCTAATTTCAAGCCTTCTATCAGCCTCTCGTCATCGAAGTACTTATTACCGGCAAAAGAAATTTCTTTAACAGCATAGCTCGGCCCCTCATCAATAACGAAAGTGATACGCACTTTTTTCCTGTCTTCGGAAAATTCCTTTTCAGCCGATATATTGTAATCGAGAAATCCTTTTTCATAATAGATATTTTGAAGTCTCGCCACATCCTCGGCAGGCCCTTCCTCGACATAATATCTCGGCCAAAAAAACACCTTCTTCCGTTTCGTCTTTACCGCACCTCTAAGCGATGAAGCCCTTATCGAGTAATTCCCTACAAAATTCACCGATGCTATCTTGACCCTCGGCCCCTCGTTGATTATATAAATCACATCTCCCTGCAGTAACTTCTTGCCATCCAGCCCTACATCTACAAAAGCATAGCCCTTTTTTCGATAAAATTCAACAATGGTCCTCCTGTACGCTTCGGCCAGAATCGGGTCGAGATAGTCTCCCACCTCAAAATCCAGTTTCTTCTTCAGGGCCTTGTCCTTATACGCCCGGTTGTTAACAAAATCAATAGACTTGATAATGCTTTTGCCGTTGCCGTCTTCGGCCTCCGCGGCAAACGCAAAATCCGAGCTTAAAATCAAAAGCAAAATCGGCACAAGGACAATTAAAATCGCATTCTGTTTCTGGTATCCTGCATTTCTCATCTTGTATCTCATCTATCGTAAATCCCGTCACGAAAGAAATCAAAAGTTAAGTTAATAAACAAAATTGCGGAATAGTCTTAAAACAGCCGCAGCTTCCTTACTTTTACACTTTACACTCTGAATTTTGAATTTACCAATTTAGAACGGTACTCCTTCACCGGCGGGCTGCTCCATGCGAGAAGCGTTTTCAAACCGCGTAATTTTCTCCCTGAACACAAATCGCACCGTTCCGGTCGGCCCGTTACGCTGCTTGGCTATTATCAATTCAGCCGTACTGTTCGGCTCGTAATCTTCCTGCCCGCGATGATAATAATCCTCACGATGCAGCAGCATCACAACATCGGCATCCTGCTCGATACTGCCGCTCTCACGCAAATCGCTCATCCTCGGCCTGTGTCCCTCTCTACCCTCCGGAGAACGATTCAACTGGCTCAAAACCACAACCGGAATATTCAGCTCCCTCGCCAGCGCCTTTACATACCTTGAAATCGTTGTAATTTCCTGCTGACGCGACTCCACGCGGTGCGAACCTAAGTGCATCAACTGCAAATAATCCACAATAATGCATTGTATATTATGCCGGCTCCGAAGCCTTCTCGCCTTTGCGCGAAGCTCCAGGGGCGTAAGAGATGCAGTATCATCGATAAATATCGGCGCCTCGGAAAACGTCCCGCACGTCTCGACCAGCTTCTGATAATGCTCGGTACTAAGCATCCCCTTCCTCACAAGCTGGGCGTCAATTCCGCTGCTGCTACACAAAAACCTCTCCGCCAATTGCTGCCTGCCCATCTCCAACGAGAATATCGCAACCGGAACCTTCTCCATCAGCCCGAGATGCTCGGCGATATTCAATGCCAGGGAAGTCTTTCCCATACTCGGCCTGCCCGCGACGATTATCATCTCGCCGTTCTGCAAGCCGCATGTCAAATCGTCAAGCTCATAATAGCCAGTGGCTATCCCCGTAATATAGCTGCCCTCACGTCTTTCGATAAGCTCATAGGCACGTGTCACCAAATCCTTCAGGGCAACGGCATTATTGGCAATCTTCTTATCAGTAACCGCGAATATCTTACGCTCGGCCTCGTCGAGTTTTTCGTCCGGCTCGCCCGCTTCATCATAAGCATCATCCAAAATCTCGCTCGTCGCCTGAATAATCTCACGAAGCAGCATCTTGTCCTTGACTATTCCCGCATAATAGTGCACGTTCGCCGACGATGGCACAGAGTCAAGAATCTTCGCGATATACTCCACGCCTCCAACTTCTTTAAGCTGCTCTCGCTTCTCAAGCTCATCACGAAGCAGCACCGCATCTATACCGTGACTCCTGTGCTTCTCATAAAGCGTCTTGATGGCCTCGAAGATATACTGATGCTCAATTCGATAAAACGAATCCTGCTCAATAATTTCTATCACATCCCCGATACACTCCGGGTCGATGAGCATCGAGCCTAAGACCGCCGCTTCGGCCGCCAGCGATTCAGGCATACTACGCACGGCCGCCGGCGCATCCTGCCTGCGCAAGCCACCAGTGGGCGCCCGGCCAACCGACTCTATTTTCTGTCCTCGCGAACGAACTTCACTGCTCTTTGTCGCCATATCCTTACCTGCCATAATCAACTCCCTTCCTCGCCGGCTTAATTTTTACTCGCGGCCAGACCGCGCAAACAGTACGCAGACAATCCGGCATTTTAACCACCAGCGATTTAACAGTCAAACACTTGTTATAATTATTGTTTGGCACTTTAGTTATCGGTCTAAGCGGGCATTGCCCGCCTGCTGAATTACTCCTATTTCTAATTTTTTCCCGCATATTCCTGCAATACTCAATTATCATTTGAAAGATCCCCACACAGAGATTGCAGAAAAGATATGAAGCTTAAGCTTACTTCGTGTGACCACTAACAAACAACGCCGGCATTTTTGACAATCGAAGCCTAAGGCACCGGACTTACCTGTCCCTCTAATGTTACTGGGTACTGAGTGTTAGGATTGATAATAACCTTAAGAGTGTACGCAACTCCTGCTTCGAAGATTTTGCCGCATGCAAACTCGACAGTTGTCTTTTGAAAAGGTTTAAGCGAGGCAACTGTGCCTTCAGCAACCTCCACAACCTTATTATCTATACTGTAAACGACTTTAATATCCGCAGGCTCCGATGAGACCTGACCAAAGTTCTGGACCTCAACGGCGATATTGAAGCCATCCTCTTTTTGGTCTATCTTCGGCGCACGGGCCGACAGGGCAGGCTCTAAATATTTCACCCCCGGCAGGCGGGCATAACCAAAAAGCAGCTTTCCACTACTGGTTTTGCCCAACAGCTTGGCCGCGAAATTGTTATTAGTAATGCCATTGCCGGCTCCGTTAAAAGTGACAATCAAATCTTCACCTGACCGTTCCGTTTTGACCACTTTGCTGCCCCCGCCGAAATTCACTTCTTCACAAGCACCGAATCGTAATGAGCCAATGTCAATATCAGCGTGAGGATTAAAACCTTCCTCAGCCGTTATCTTGACTCGGATGGTCTTTGTCTCGGCGGTAATCTGTTCCTCATCGAGTATGGTCAGGAGCCGGCCAACAGTCAGAGGAATACAAATATGTTTGGAGCTGTGGTCATCGCTGCTTCTATCCTGACGTTTCAACACATCGATGACCGCAAAATCCGCCTGCATTGCCCGCCCGTGTTTATCCTGCAATACCTTTATACGCTCATACTTGAACCAGGCAACAACGGTTCCATCTTCATATTTGGCGACACCCGGCATGTAGGCTTCACCTGGCTCGACCTTCCAGTTGATTCCGTCCTTCGAACGCAAATAGTAAGCAATGCG
>CAZJIR010000046.1:0-4667 GCA_964546095.1 uncultured Pirellulales bacterium | reverse complement strand
AATCATGTGGTACTGCACAGCCGTACGCCAGACTACAGGGTCTTCGAAGTTGCCCGCAACCGGCGGATAAACTCGTTTGTCGGTAACCTGATTGTAGGCGGAGATTCCGGTTTCGCTGAACCATATACCTCCGCCGCGGCACACCATCAGATAAGAGCCATCCTCCCGTCTTGTAAAGCTCAGATTAGAAAGACCTTCTATAATTCGCCTGTCCCTTGTATTAAACTCAAACTTCCCTTTCTGCCAGGGCCCGTCCACGCCGTCCGCGATATAATAACCCCCTATAACATAAATGACATATCTTCCATCCTTAAGCCGGAACACTTCCGGATTATGCCCCCGCCCAACGGTATCCTTTACTTTATACGGGCCGGTCGGTATGTCGGCAACGGCATGAACCACGATAGAGTTCGACCACTCGCCGTGCCCACTTCGCGAATCTTCACGCCAGCGGCAGACGAACAGATGATACTTTCCATCGGCGCCCAATACTGCGTTTCCGCCCCAGTACGACCACTCGTTGTCTTCAATGCCGTTATCGATATAACGTGGCCTAACATTGTCAGCCCCCCACGTCTCACTGGTCAGCTCGCCCTGAACCGGCATGGCTAAGAACCTGTCCATAAACCGGCCGCCATACACCAGCTTGTTCCATTCTTCAGGACGTTCCCTTGCAATAATTTGGGCATTCGCATCTAATGTAAACATGCAGGATGGAAGCAATATCCAAATCAAAACATATCGTCTCATTCTCATTTCCTTTCAATAGTCGCCCATTATGTGTATAGCAGGTTCAACTCATAAGTGCAGCGCACAGACAAAAAGAGCGTGAATATATCTTATGCCTTTTTTACTGCAAAGTCCACGAACATCCGTTATCCCCCATCGAAGACCGCAGGGTGGGGCTTGCCTGGCTCGGTGACCTGTCTCGGCGATTTATCTCGCTGTAGCTTTAGCGGAGGCGGAAGACGGCCCCACCTTCTTGTTATTCTCCCAAGCCTTCCACAATTGTATTTTTAGGACTTGGGGGTTTAGTAATTCTAGTAAGGCACAGAGCGTAATCTGAAAAAGCACTAAATTCTTTTTATCGTTTCTTTACCTTATTTCTTTTTATGAAACTTCACCGTGATGCTTTATCAGTTTGTTCACCCCCTATTTGTCTTCCGGTTTGCACTTTGCATTTTGATTTTTATTTTTTGCTTTTTCCCTCTTTGCCCTTTGAGGCTAATATTTTAAATCCGCATAATCAGCGTTAATCAGCATCTAATTTGCCCTCTCGCTCAGCGTCTAAAAGCTTTTTATTAAAAACAAAGATTGTAATCTCTTGCTCAGAGATTTCTTCACCTTCAAAAACTACAGTAATAAAATGCACACCAATATCTTTCAATTTAGGTCTCCATTTAATATAATCCTGGCCGTCTCTTTTTATTAATTTCACACCTGAAGGATAAGGTTTTTTTAAGAAAACACGGCAGTTCCTCGGAGGGTCAATCTTTATCATGTATATGTCTTCATATATTTTTCTGTCAGAAAGGTTTTGAATTTCCAAACGGACCTTTCCTTCATCATTAACTCCGACTTGCATAGCATTTAATTCCAATGCCCTGTCTTTTGCACTCATAAGACAAGGCACAATTATGCTGAATAACAAGGCGATAATGGATATTACTATCAAGATTTCAAGAAGAGTAAAACCATTTCGTTGCACTTTTTATCCTCTTTAATTTTGATTTGCCATTTTGCTTAGTTCGGTAATAGAAACAACACTGCCAACACAAGAACCGATTGCCTTTTCGTATAACTACTCATTAATCATAATGTTTTCCTTCTGCGCAGCCAGGTAATATATCTTACAATATAATTCACCCTAAATAGAACATAATATTAAAAAGGTCAATACATGGTGTTTTTGGATGAATGTTGAAGGATGTCCTGAAAAGCAGATTTTCTTCTATCCGTCGCGTCACACAAGACGAGTAGAACAAAGAGGATTCAGTTTTTCTCCTTGTCTTGTTAGCTATTTCTTGTTGCCTTCAATACGAATTCAGAATAGCATCTACTTAGAGTTTATGATAAGACTTTGTGAGCCGAATTAAGAAGGTTTGTTTATAATGAGTGAATCCTACGCAGTATACGAAATTGACATAAAAGAAAAGTTACAAATTGAGCAGATGGGCACCAAACCAAAGTTTTGGATCGTCGATATCCAAGACAATATACGTTGGCTTTTTAAATACAACAGGCCAAATACTGGTGAAGATTGGTCGGAAAAGATTGCCTCTGAAATCGCTGAACTTATCGGGTTACCTCACGCGATTGTCGAACTCGCAAACTGTGAAAACCGAAGAGGAATTATTTCAAAAGATTTTACCGAAAGAAGAACTAAGGGACATCTTGTTCACGGTAATGAGCTACTGACAGTAATAGATTCAGATTATCCCACGAAACAATTCTGGAAAGTTTCACAACATTCGATAGAAAAAATAGTTGAAGTTATGTCAGGAATTAATGTTCAATTGCAGAGTGACTATTCATACCCTTCAGGTATTGACAATGCCATTGACCTTTTTCTGGGATATTTTATGTTTGATGCGTTGGTAGGCAATACCGACCGACATCATGAAAATTGGGGCGTTCTTGTTAGGGAAGAAGATTCGGGACAACTATGCATAGAATTAGCCCCAACGTTTGACCATGCCTCAAGTCTTGGTAGAGAATTGGAAGAAGCAAGAAGAGAAAGCCTATTAGCAGGCAACAATTACAGAGCCAATGTGTCTACCTACGCCCAAAGAGCTAGTTCTGCCATTTATCTCCATGCAGGAGATGATAAACCATTGTCAACTTTGGCTGCTTTTATAGAATTAACTAAATATGCACCTAACGCCAGAAATATTTGGCTTGACAAATTGAGAGATATTACAGAAGATTCTTTTAAGGATTGTATAAGCCGTATTCCGGAAAGCATTTTAAGTCGCCAATCGGGTAAGTTTGTTTACCAATTATTGCTGTTTAACAAAAACCAGCTACTGAATCTAGTAGGATAAAAAGTGAAAGTCTTAGAACAATTATTTGTTGTGTGGCAAAACCCGAAAAGCTACACATATTTTCCTGTGGGTCACTTGAAGCTCGTTAGTGACGGAGATGAGCAATACTACGAGTTCTTGTATATCAAAGGCGTATCGAAAGCAATTAAGCACAATTTTGAGCCATTTTTAGCCTTCCCGAAAGTTAAAGATATTTACCGGAGTAAGGAACTCTTTCCGTTCTTCAAAAACCGAATTCTGACCCGCTCACGAAGTGACTATAATGAATTTGTCTCAAATCTGGGACTTCCACCAGAGAATTCTTCGCTAATTGAGATTTTGGCTCGCAGTGGTGGACGTCGAGCGACAGACTCAATAGAACTTTTTTCTGCCCCTAAAAGCAATAGTACGTCAGATGAAAAATGTCTTGTCAATTACTTCTTCTTAGCACATGGCCTGCACCACATGAGGGATTGTGCACAGGAATTAGTCGAAACTTTGACATCCAAGGATAAGCTGTTTGTTATGCATGACCTTCAAAATCCAGTGGACAAAGATGCTTTGATTTTGCGGACTGAAGATTACTGTTGTGTGGGTTTCATGCCACGATACTTGCTTGGCGATTTTTGGGAACTACTAAAAACTGGTGACACCATCAATGTTTTCATTGAAAAACTGAATCCTCCTCCTGCTCCTACTCAACAGAGGATTCTCTGTAGATTGGAAGCGAATGTGAAAGGAGATTTCCAACCTTGTTCAAGCGATATTTATAAGCCTTTTTAGTGAAGACTTACGTAGATAATAGGAGTAGATGCTGCGTAGCCAGCTAACAAAACCTACGCCGATACTACCGAGTAAAATTATAGAGGGAGCAGGCTTCACGAAACTCGTTCATTCGTTTTTTGATATTGGTCATTACATCGGGTAATATTTCATCCAGGCGGGGCATAAATAAACTTGTTTTCATGCATATTTTTATTAAAACTGCAGCTTAAGTAAATCAGCAAAAGTATCCGAAATCTTTTGACAACATACACCTAATGAAAGACAATTATACCGATACAAACAGACAATTAACTCGCAGGGAAATATCAGCTTAAAAATGAAAAGGGGTGTATCCTATGCCTGGAAATCCGGAAACCCAGAAAGAAATATTAAAACGGCTGCGGCAGCGGGGGATTCCAGGATATAAAATAGAAGGGATCCTCGGTGCCGGCGCAATGGCTATAGTATTCAGGGGCAGGCAGACTAGCCTTAACAGGATTGTCGCGATAAAGGTCCTGAGAAGCAGATTGGCTAAAAACGAAGATTATGTCAGACGCTTTCATAGTGAAGGACGGTCGGCAGCCAAGCTGAATCACCATAATATCGTAAGCGCAATCGATGTTGGACAATCGGGCGAATACCATTATTTTGTGATGGAGTATGTCGAAGGTGACACAATCGATGCCGCCCTGAAGCAAGGAAAGGTATTTAAAGAAAAAGAGGCACTCTATATCATTATTCAGGTTGCAAGGGCCCTTAAGCATGCCCACGAACACTGGATTATCCACCGTGATGTCAAGCCCAAGAACATAATGATTACCAAAGAGGGCGTGGTTAAGCTGGCTGACATGGGCATTGCGCGGGAGCTTACTGACATTG
>CAZJIR010000045.1:0-12397 GCA_964546095.1 uncultured Pirellulales bacterium | reverse complement strand
CTGTTCCGTATGGAAGTCGCCTTTGACCACTTCTATTACGACAACCTTCTGTCTATCATTAAGAAACTGGACAGGAGAGACCGAAATATCGCTATCAGGCTGGTAGGGGTGGAAATCGACCTGCAGAATATAAACTGGCTCATCCGGCTGAAAAATTTTTACGACCTGCCCCTGGATGCGGTCCTGACTATGATGGTGCCCGGAGGTTTCAACCTTAACAAGGCAATCATAGGTGAATTATATCGCGCACAAAATGTAACATCAGTAATGCAGAATTTTGTTAAAGGTAGATATCCGGGATTATCCACTCTTCTGTCTTCTCAAACCGCAGACAGCGCTTCCAGATTGCTTCTTGTCCATCGGATGCTGGAAGAAATCATGAAACAGGAAATACAGCGCATCCTTTCAGGGTATCCTTTTACGATAGGGATTATCCTTTCCTATTTCATACTGAAAAGAAATGAGCTGAAAAAAATCAGGACAATCCTGAATGCCAAAGAGTATGATTTACCACAACAACGAATTGAAAGTATGATATGATGTTTACCACCGAGATGATACAACTTTTTGCAGTCGTGCTGGGAAAGGATTCTCAGCGTGTCACTGAAATGCTCCTGCGCGAAGGGGTGATACAGTTCATCAATACAACGGAAATCGACAGCCAAAGTCTGGGTAATCTCTCAGAAGTCAGCCCTCGAATCTCTACGAAGGAAATCACGGATTTAAGGGAACGGATTGAAGGACTTCTGCACACCAGCGGTATTATTCCCGCAGCCCCGGCAGAAACCGACCTGAACAATCGTACGCCTGTAAATATGGAACAGGAGAAAACTCTCCTTGACCAGATAGACGGGGAACGGGATAGTATAAGAGAGCGGCAGCGTGCGATCCAGCAGGAGATACTAAAGCTCGAGGACATCAGGCGCCAGGTTGAGCTTTACGGCATAGGCCTGTCCGACCTTCCGCTAAAAACAAAACACTCCTTTCTTAACATCCAGACCGGAAGAATCCCCACATCGAATACAAAAAAACTTGAGGATGGGTTGAGAGGCTTTCCTTCATTGAACGTAGCGCTTGGACAGGAAGATAATATGGCCCATTATCTTCTGATTTCAATGAAACGGGACAGTGAACAAATTAATAATGTTCTTCACAGTGCCGGCTGGATGAAAATCGAATTACCGGAAGAGCTAAAGTCCGTAAAAGAGGATGTTTCCAAGGAGCTTAATGTTAAGCTTAAAACATTAACGGATGAGCAGAAAAAACTTGAAACAACAGTCAACAAACTCATCAAAAAGCACGAGGAACACCTCAGGCAGACATGGGTTAACCTGAGAATCACCGAGCTTTTTTATAAAATCCAGACAAACTATAAATCCTCTTCCCGAACTGTTATTTTCACCGGCTGGCTGCCCTCATCGAAAAAAGACAAGCTGATGAAACAAATCCAAGAGTCCTGCGGAGGCCGCTGTTACCTGGAATGGCACCAGCCGGGAAGCAAAGAGACCATCGAAAACGAAGTTCCCGTGCAGTTTAACAATCCGAAAATGCTCGCGCCTTTCGAGATGCTGGTCAGCAATTTCGGTGTTCCCCAATATGGCACTATCGACCCGACTCCCTTTGTTATGCCTTTATATCTGTCAATGTTCGGGCTGATGTTCGCCGACGTCGGGCAGGGTCTCGTATTAGTCATACTCGGCGTCCTCGGTGCGTTTTCCTTCAAAGTAAATCCCGACAAACAGAAATTTTACACTCTTTCATGGCTTATTATCTGGTGTGGGCTGTCGTCAATTATCTTCGGCGCTCTTTTCGGTTCATATTTTGGCGTGACCCTTTTCAGGCCGCTCTGGTTTGACTTTCACGGTATAATTTCCGGCCATAATACCGGGAATTCCGTCATCAACGATATTTTCGATATACTGTCAATTACTATATTCTTCGGTATTTCAGTTATTCTTCTCGGCCTGCTGTTTAACTGGATTAATTTAATCCGGACACAAAAAATAATGGAACTGTTCTTCGACAAGGGCGGCATTATGGGAGGATGGATTTACGCAGGAGGCATATATGTCGCATACTATATGATAAAGCATAACTACAAGCAGCTCCCTTCGGGAATGAGCATATTTTTACTGGTCGGATTGCCCTCACTTTTACTGTTTATTAAAGAGCCTTACCATTATTTTAAACATCAGGCAAACGAAAGATTCAATCCGCTTATAATTCTGAATTTCATTATGCAGTGGCTTGTTGAGCTTCTTGAAATTTTTAGCGGTTATCTTGCCAATACACTTTCTTTTATGCGAGTGGCCGGGCTCGGCATCGCGCACGTCAGTCTGATGATTTCCTTTTTTAGCATTGCCGAGATGACCTCCGGCATTGCATCTGTTGTGATACTTATCCTTGGAAATGCACTGGTGATTGGCCTCGAAGGCCTCACCGCAGGGGTACAGGCTTTGAGGCTTAGCTATTACGAGTTCTTTACGAAATTTTTTCACGGAACGGGAAAATTATATACACCAATTTCCCTGAATAGTAGTTACAAATAAGAAAGGAAGGAAAACTGTGAACGAACCAAGAAGAAAATTGAAGTTACACATTACTCAGAGTTTTATTGTGCTCTTTGTTGTAATGGCAATAATTGGAACCGTTTTTTGTGCCAGGGTCTTCGCGCAAACATCCCTTGAACAAGAGACTGCACAAATGGAAAAAATTTCGGGAAATGCTAATGTTCAAGTTATGAAATATGCCCTTATTGCCGCCGCCGCCGCTTTTGGTCTCGGCGCCATTGGGGCAGGCATTGCAATATCTCATGTCGGTGCCGCGGCAATGGGTGCAGTCGCTGAAAAACCGCAGATTGCAGGTCAGGCCCTTATCTTTGTTGCACTCGCGGAAGGAATTGTCGTATTTGGTTTTATTACGGCTTTAATGATTCTCGGTAAAGTATAACAATAAGATGAAGTACTCGATTATTGGTGATGAGGATACGGTCATTGGTTTCGGGATTTTAGGTGTGCCCGGAAAAGTTGTCACTAATGCTGATGAAGCACAACGTGCTTTTCAGGCATTGCTGGATAACCAGGATATCGGTATCATTATTATCACCGAACGTATTGCGGATATGATTCGCCCGATAGTAAACAAATACCTTTTTACCATAGCTTTCCCATTGGTCGTTGAGATTCCGGATAGAAACGGCACGAAACCCGGCAGGCCCGGAATCAAAGAAATGGCCAATGCCGCTATCGGAATAAAACTATGATATCCGGACCTCTTTGTCGTACGATGTTGTAATATTGGAAAAGAGGTTCTTTTCAAAAAGGCGTTGATATTTATGGAACCGACAGAAAAAGACGCGCTTATTTCAGGTATCGAAGCTGACGCGCATACTGAAGAGCAGGAAATAATTAAGGACGCGGAAAACCAGGCGGCTGAAAAAAGAAAATACGCCGACCAGAAAGCCGAATCTTTATTGAATGATGCCCACAAAGAAGCACAAGAGCAGGCGGAAGCGGTGAAAAAGAAAATGCTTTCCGACGTCAAGCTTGAGCTAAAGCGACGTTCCATGCATATTCGAGACTCAGTCATGCGGGACATCATGGATAGGGTCGAAAAGAAGCTTAATTCAATGAGCGGCGATACGAGCTACAGGTCGGTCCTGATAAACTGGATTACAGAAGCCGCAATTGGTCTGGGGGCCGAATCCGCCCAAATCAACGCTTCGCAAGAGGAGCTGGCATTAATCAACGACCAGTTGATTTCAGAGGTCGCGGAAAAAATCTGTACGAAAACCGGCAAAGAAGTAACACTACAATTGTCGGACAAACCTCCTTTAAAATCACAGGGTATCGTTCTGGCGGCCGCCGATGGACGCACTGCCTTTAACAATCAGGTCAGGACACGAATCCTGCGTAAGGAGCGTGAAATTCGAATGGCCATATACAACGCTCTGTTTACGGACAATCGAAAAGAATAATGATGAATGACAGAATTATTGGACAGATAAAACGAGTTAACGGCCCTGTAATAGAGGTAATGGGAATCACAGACGCTGAGATGTTCGAGCTGGTCTGGGTCGGCGAGGAACATCTCATCGGCGAGCTGATTAAACTCGAAAAAGACAGCGCCGTTATTCAGGTCTATGAAGATACTACGGGAATCGCCCCTTATGACCCTGTGTATGGCGCGGGAATGCAGCTTTCAGTGGAACTAGGGCCCGGAATGGTCGGCACTATCTATGACGGCATCCAGAGGCCCCTTGAAGCTATTCGGGAAATGTCCGACATTTATATAAAACGCGGAATCTCCATGCCTTCACTGAACAAAGAAAAGAAGTGGCATTTTGTCCCTTCTGTGAGAGAAGGTCAAACCGTCTTCGGTGGAATGGTCCTCGGGACCGTCCGCGAAACGGAAAATGTTCTTCATAAAATTCTCGTTCCGCCAAGAGATAAAGGCATTCTCGAATCGGTTGTACCGGAAGGAGATTATACCGTACAGGATGTTATCGCGGTATTAAGTACGGGCGATTCACAAAAAAAAGACCTCTTTCTCATGCACAGATGGCCTATCCGAGTCCAAAGATCTACAAAGAAACGTCTTGCTCTTGATATCCCGCTTATCACCGGACAGCGTGTCATTGACACCCTCTTTCCCGTTGCAAAAGGCGGAACCGTATCCATCCCCGGAGGGTTCGGCACCGGAAAAACAATGTCACAGCAGGCGGTGGCAAAGTGGTGTGATGCAGACCTCATTATATATATCGGCTGTGGGGAAAGAGGTAACGAAATCACAGATGTGCTGACGGAATTCCCAAAGCTGATTGACCCAAGAAGCGGGCGTTCACTCATGGAACGAACCATTCTTATTGCCAACACATCCAATATGCCGGTTTCCGCAAGGGAAGCGAGCATTTATACCGGAATAACCATGGCGGAATATTTCAGAGACCAAGGCTTTCACGTCGCCGTCATGGCGGATTCAACATCGCGCTGGGCCGAAGCGCTCCGCGAGCTGTCCGGCCGTATGGAAGAAATGCCGGCCGAAGAGGGCTTCCCTGCTTACCTGCCGACAAGAATAGCTGAGTTCTATGAACGTGCAGGTTCTATGGAAACACTAAACGGCGACGAAGGTTCCGTTACAATAATCGGAGCCGTATCTCCGCCGGGAGGTGATTTTTCGGAGCCTGTGACCCAGCATACGAAAAGATTTATCCGATGCTTCTGGGCGCTCGACCGCAACCTTGCCAACGCCCGGCACTATCCTGCAATCTCATGGCTTGACAGCTACAGTGAATACCTCAATGATATAATTCCATGGTGGTCGCAGCAGGTTGGTTCGGAATGGCTTACCGACCGGGCGGAAATAATGGAGCTGCTGCACAAGGAAGTACGGCTTCAACAGGTAGTCAAGCTGGTTGGCCCCGATGCACTACCGGACTCGCAGCGATTTATTCTGGAGATATGTACGTTGTTCAAGAACGCCTTTCTGCAGCAGAACGCCTACGACGATATCGACACCTTCTCAACCATTCAGAAACAGGCAAAAATGCTGCACATTATTGCGACTTATTGGAAACGCGGTTCCGAAGCAATAAAAAATGGAGCAACTCTTATTAAATTGAGAAAAATGAAAGTGTATCAGGATATAATAAAGATGAAATTTACAATACATAACGAAGACCTTTCCGGTCTCGACAAAATTGAAGCACGCCTGGAGCGTTCGATGGACCAGTTGGAGGCTTTACATGCCTGAGATAAAAAATAGAAATCTTTTGTCCGGCCGTGAATATATCGGCGTTGATAAAATCGACGGGGCTCTCGTTTTCGTCAGCAAAACACACCCTGTAGGATACAGAGAGCTTATCGAATGTATAGACAGCCGGGGAAATCGGCGACTGGGAATTGTTCTGGAATCTTCAACCAATTTTGTTGTAGCACAGATATTTGAAGGAACATCAGGCCTCACTCTTCCAGATACGCGGATACGGTTCTCCGGTAAACCACTTACAATCTCAATTTCAAAGGAAATGCTGGGACGGGTATTTAATGGCCTGGGACAACCAATCGACGGAGGCCCGCCGCAGCGAAGTGACATCGAGCTGAACGTAAACGGTATGGCTATTAATCCGACCGCGCGGGAATATCCCCGCGATTTCATACAAACCGGCATTTCCGTTATCGACGGGATGAATACTCTCATCCGGGGTCAAAAACTTCCCATTTTTTCCGGCAACGGCCTGCCCCATAACGAGCTTGCAGCCCAGATTGCCCGGCAGGCAAAAATCCGGGGAACAAATACCGAATTCGCCGTTGTCTTCGCCGCCATGGGAGTAAAGCATGATGTTGCGCAGTTCTTCATTCGCTCATTTGAAGAAAGCGGCGTGCTCGAAAACGTCGCCCTGTTCCTTTCTCTCGCCGACGACCCATCAATCGAGCGCTTGATTACACCAAGAACCGCCCTGACTCTTGCAGAACATCTGGCATTCAACGAAGGTATGCACATGCTGGTTATCATGACCGATATGACCAATTATTGTGAGTCCCTTCGCGAAATATCCACTATCCGGGGCGAGATACCCTCACGCAAAGGATATCCGGGATACCTCTATTCAGACCTTGCAGAACTTTATGAACGTTCGGGAATGATTAAAGAACATAAAGGCTCTATCACCTTACTGCCTATACTTACAATGCCTAACGATGATATATCTCATCCTATACCCGACCTTTCAGGCTATATCACGGAAGGTCAAATTGTCTTCGAAAGAGAGATGGACGGCAGAGGGATTTACCCGCCCATTGCGGGATTGCCTTCCCTTTCACGATTAATGAAGGACGGTATCGGCGAAGGTATGACCAGAGAAGACCATCCCCATCTCGCAAGCCAGTTGTTCGCCGCGTACAGCTATGTAAAAGATGTCCGCAATCTCGCATCAGTTATCGGAGAAGAGGAGTTGACTCCTCTGGACCATAATTATCTCGAATTTGGCAAGGAATTCGAGCAGAAGTTCGTTTCCCAGCGTAAAGATGAAGAAAGAAGCATCGAACAGACCCTGGACATGGGTTGGGAAGCATTAAGAACACTCCCCGTTGAAGAGCTGCACAGAATTACAGATGAGGAAGCAGAAAAATACTACGGGAGATAACAGGTAACTCATTATGGCGCAATATGCACCGACAAAAACGAATTTACTCCGCCTGAGAAATGACCTGAATTTCGCTCAGCAGGGATATGAGCTTTTAGACCAGAAAAGAAACATCCTGATTATCGAGCTTTTAGCGCTGGTTGACCAAACGACAGATTACCAAAGCCGGGTGGAAAACGCTCTTGCAAAAGCATTTAAAACCCTGGAAGAAGCCGTCCTGGATATGGGAAAGCTCAAAGTACAATATTTGACCGGGGCCGTTAATATCTCTACCGATATTGTTATTCACTCCAGAAGAGTTATGGGTGTCAGCCTGCCTGTAGTAGAGACTGAATTTAAAGAGCATCCCCCATACTACAGCCCCATGGGAACAAGTTTCTGGATAGACAGCTCTATAAACTTTTTTAAGGAAGCCCTTCAACTGCTTGGCCGGCTTGCTGAACTGAAAATATCCGTATTGCGGCTTGCGAATGAAGTCAAAAAAACGATTAGGAAGGTCAATGCTCTTGAGAAAATAGCAATCCCCGACCTGCAAGAAACTGTTCATTCTATCGAAAACAGGCTCGAAGAGAACGAACGGGATATGTTTGTCCTGATGAAAATGGTCAAAGGTAATCTTGAGAGAAAAAGACAAAAGACTATGGAGAAAAATCGTGAGTAAACCCATAAAAAAAATAATGGTTTATATCGACGGAACCGAACAGTCTATTACCGCCGCCCAATATGCAATATGCCTGGCCTCCTTCTCCGGCGCCGAACTCATCGCCCATTACGTGATTAACACCAGGGCAATGGAAGACCTCCTAAAGGCAAGGATATTCCTTCAGGACGAGCAGCTCGAATATCAGCATGATATGAAAGCCGACGCTGAACGTTATCTTAATTATGTTAATGAGCTTGCCGTCGCAAAAGGAGTAACAATTATTAAAAAACTCAGCAGCGGAAATGTTCATAAGCAAATCATTAACACCGTAAACGATGAGCATATTGACCTTCTTGTCGTTGGAGAGTTGTCCCACATCAGGAGCAGAAGAGACGAGTTTTATGATGAAACTGAACGTTCGGTCCGTTCGGCTCCCTGCTCTGTCTTAATCGTAAAAGACGAAGACAGGGTCTGGGAATTATATGAATCAATGGTATAATACGGAGTTCAAATAAAAATGATCTTAAAATAGAGAATTGCAGGAGAATCGTTACATGAATTTAATTGATTTGGTTACAGATAAAATTATAAAAACACCACTGGAATCGAAAGATAAACCTGATGTTTTACGCGAACTTGTCCAGATACTAAAAGATGCCGGAGAAATCGATGACTTTGATGAAGTACTGAAAGCGGTTCAGGACCGTGAAGATAAACAAAGCACCGGCCTTACAGACAATATTGCCGTCCCTCACGCCAAAACTCCTGCTGTAGCCAGCTTAAAGCTTGCCATTGGCATCTCTCCTGAAGGAATTGACTTCAATTCGATGGACAAACAACCATCAAAACTCTTCTTTCTTTTACTGGCCGCACCGGGCATGTCCGGCCCGCACGTGGAAGCCCTTGCAGAAATAGCCAAACTGGCCCAGTCAACAACTTTATGCAAAGCTCTGGTCTCTGCAAAAACCGCTCAGGAAGTAGTCGAACTATTGACCGGCGATTAACTACACGGCCTCGATTCTACAGGATACCTCTTGTTCAAATACAGATTTATATAACGAACTCAAACTGGCCAGTTTTAAGCTGCAGGAAGTTTTCCGAGTGGCGAACAATACCATTAACGGTCCTCTTGCCGTAAAATAGAATATAATACTTTTCCAAATTGCGGGATATGGTTAAGTAAACATAAAAATGACATCAGTCAGCAAACTATCTCAAGCCTTCACATACAAATCAACGCCCAAGAACTGATTATGATTGAACCAACCTTATTTGAAAACTTCGGCCCAGGTTATCAACCAACTCCGGCTCCGAATTTCGATCCCGACAAAATTATAATAACCAGGGGTAGCTACCAAACCAAACAGCAAAGCAATCTGGTCAAAGCAATTTGCAATGTCTATCCAAAAGCCGGAATTATCGAAAAATTAGATCTGCCACACAATCGCGTCCAGCTCGGTAGCTTCGACCCTTTAGAACTCCATTATGCAGGGAAAAAAACTCTCGTTTTAGGCATACATAAAAGCTCGCTCCGCTATAGTGACGAAGATGGAAATACCTGCCCCAACTATTGGCATTTTTCGCCATACGGTTTCTGTCCATACGACTGCCAATATTGCTACCTGGCGGGTACACCCGGTGTAAAATATTCCCCTACAGTAAAAATCTTTCTGAATCTGCCGGAGATCTTCAATCATATTGATAGGATTGCTTCGCAGTTGACTGAACCCACCGCTTTCTATTTAGGAAAGCTCCAGGATGCCTTAGCCCTTGACCCGCTTACAGGTTATTCCCGCATAATAATCCCCTTTTTCGCCGAACAAAGATATGCCAGATTAATTCTATTAACTAAAAGTGTTAATGTTAAGAATTTGCTGGATTTAGACCATAAACAGCATACGATACTTTCATGGAGTTTGAATCCTACTGAAATTTCACTCGCTTTTGAACGAAACGTACCCTCACCTGATGAGAGAATGGCCGCTATGCAAAAATGTGCAGAATCCGGCTACCCCTTACGCGCAGTTATTATGCCTGTTATACCTGTCGAAGGCTGGCAAAAAATATACTCCAATTTCATAGAGAATCTTTTAATGTCGATACCACTCGAGCGCATTACTCTCGGCCAGATTTGCAGTTACTCCGCAGCACTTAAACTTACCGAACGAAAGTTAGGCAGGACAAATCCCATATCAAATCGACTTGAAAAGGTAAAATCTAAAGATGGCCGTATTCGGTTCCCTCTTAAACTACGAACCGAAGTTTACAAATATCTCATTCATATAATCAAAAAACTCAAACCACAGTTACCTGTTGGCTTATGTATGGAGGAACACCAAATCTTCGAAGCACTAAACTTACAGAGCGCTATTGGCTGTTGCAACTGTGTGGTCTAATCGTTCGCTCAAGCGTAAACAAGGTTGAGAGCAATAGGTAGTGGCAATCATATCCGACTCTCGATACTACTCAAAAACAAATCCACCTCAACATAGGGAATCTCATCGAACCTATTCTGACGAAATATCCCCTGCCTCTCGCTTTTCCAATGCCTTGATAATACGCTTTCGCAGTAAGTCGTAATCTATACGTGCAACAGGTCCCCCCTCAGAAGATTGAGCTAAGAATTCAAGCAGTTCTTGGTGCGAGGTTGCGATGGTTCCATTTTGCCTATGCCAAACAAAGTTATGTTCTTCAGAGATGATCACACGTTCACTGTTTAGAGCCATGACGTGATTAACAAACGCTACCCGTGCTCTTTTCATATCAGATACCTTCCGGAGCTTATCATAGTTAAGGACTAAGCAGGCTTTTGAACTAACCGGGAAGTATAAGTCAGCATTTGGATTTCTGAACCAACGCCATTCCTTGGGAGGATTTGCATTTCGTGGAATTGGCACTATCGGACAATCTGAAATCACAAATTTGGCGTCACTAAAAATGGTGTTGATCCTTTCTATATTTGGTGTCATCTCTGCAAATACAGGCACGAAACCACTTGCAAAATCCAACATTTCTTGAACATGGTATGTGTTTGGGAGGTCTACTTGAAATTCTATTTCCTTCCTAGCGCGAAGTGCCTCCTCGTAGTCAATGTCAATTTCTTCTATTTGGCAGAGTTCACTCACAATTGCCTTCCATCTTTCCTCACTAGAATGGATGTGCTCTTCGACAACGCTAGCTCCATATTCATGTCCTCTCTGTAGAATCGATCGGAAGACAGGACCACGGAAGTACATGAGTGCCAAAAAGTTTACAAGAATATTCCATTCCGCGCCTTTTGGCAAGGCCCAGCTTTGAAGCATTTTGTCAATCACAGGCTCAACGAGATTCTCGACCTTTGCTAATAGCCCTTTCTCTACACAGTCTAAGCCAACCTCTCCCGTTGTCTCAACCGTGTAGTAATCAACCACACAAGCAGCATCGTTAATGTTCGTACAATAGGAACTCTCATTAATCCGGTTTGTCACCCAGACTTGAGCGTCCTTCGCGAATCTCTTGAGAAGAAGCCGCGGTACTATATGGTGCCTTCTGGTAGGCCTATTCTGCCCTTTAGGCATATTTACATTGTTCTACTTTCCCATCCACTCTGGTCAATAATGATGGCAGACGTATCACTAAATCATATTTTCTCGACCTATTCGCTTTCCTAGTCGTATATCGACTATTTTTTTAAAAAAGAACATAAGCCTTTTCAAAATACTAAGGTGAATTGCGTGCAGATCGACTTTCTATCAGAAGTGTTTTTTTGCAAATGCCCGGCCGGAAGATGTCTTTAAATATTTCTCAAATTCAATTGCTTTCTTGCGATTTTTAAAGGCAACGGTGGTCTTAATTTCCCACGGTACATATTTCGAGGTCTGTACACATTTGCCCTGATTGTGCTCTTTTATTCGAGCATCCAAATTCTCCGTAAATCCTGTGTAATACCTGCCTGGATGTTTTATGGATTGCAGAATGTAAATATAATAGTATGTCATATTCGCATATAAAGGACTGGCCTGCCGAGTCGTAGCTCACCACGGCCACAATACCTACCAGAAATGTCGTTTCGCAAAAGCCCTTCCCGATCCGGTTTTCAAGTACCGTTCAAAAGCATTTGCCTTATGCCGGTCAGTGAACTTTATGGCCACGACAAGCTTCCATGGTACATACTTCTTGGTGTATGGGGATCGCCCGGTATTGTGCTCTTGAAGGCGATGGTCAAGTTCCGATGTCACACCTATGTAGGTCTGTTCAGGATAACTGATGCTTTGGATTAAGTAGACGGTTTGCATTTTTTCTCTGTACAGATATATGAAAGCCCGCCTTCGCAACAAGCTACGGCGGGCACCACCTTACACCAAGCCTCCTGCGGATAAAATCCGCCGAAGCCTTGGCGAAGGTGGATGGAGGCGGGGGGATTCGAACCCCCGTCACCGCCTTTTCGTAAGCCTTTTAAGGGCCTGTATTTAGCGTTTAACCCCCTTTGACAAAAAGAGTTAAATTATTCTCAGATTTAATCACGTTTAATCACGTTTGACCGCGTTTATGCACCACGGATACTCCCGTATTACTCCCGCGAGTATCTGTGATCTTCGAATTCAATCTGGGGCTTCCCCCGCACCGTCTTT
>CAZJIR010000044.1:0-12438 GCA_964546095.1 uncultured Pirellulales bacterium | reverse complement strand
GGTTCTGACAACTTTTGCAACAGCGGCCGATGAGGGTATGATTCCGAATCGTTTCGATGACAGAAACGACACGGCCCACTTTAATAGTATCGATGCTTCACTTTGGTTTATCAATGCGGCATTTCAATACCTGCAGGTTAGCGGTGATTCAAAGACCTTTATGCAGGAACTTATGCCGACGATTCAATGGATTATTGACTCTTACAATAAAGGTACGCGGTTTGATATTCACGCTGATTCTGATGGCCTTATCACCGCGGGCGATAACCAAACACAGCTAACCTGGATGGATGCCAAGTGTGAGGGCGTTGCTTTTACACCGAGATGTGGAAAAGCAGTCGAAGTTAATGCTCTGTGGTATAATTCCATCTGTCTTTTGGCCCAATTTTATAAGGACCGGGACATAGAAAAGGCCGAGCGTTATAAATCAATGTCGGAGAATGTTCGAGCCGGCTTCTGTAAATTATTCTGGAACGAAAGTAAAGGCTATTTGAATGATTGCATCCGGCCTGATGGTACGGTCGATGACAGTCTCAGGCCTAATCAGATATTTGCAGTTTCACTTGCGTTCTCACCATTGTCCGCCGAACAGCAACAATCGATTGTAAACACGGTGCAGAATCATTTGTTGACGCCGTATGGATTGCGAACGTTAAATGTTCAGGATGGCCGGTATAAAGGCACATATGCGGGTCCGCAACGCCAGCGTGATGAGGCTTATCACCAGGGCACGGTCTGGGCGTTTCTGATGGGGCCGTTTGTGGAAAGTTACCTGAAAGTTAACGGATTCAGCCGGAAAAGCAGAAAAAAGGCTGCGAAATTTATTCAACCTTTGTTGAAGCACTTAAATGAAGATGGCTGCCTCAGGTCTGTTTCGGAAATATTCGATGGCGATGCACCCCATAAGCCGAAAGGATGTATCGCCCAGGCCTGGAGTGTGGCCGAGCTCATCAGGGCATATCAGTTGATTAACTCGCCCCGCTGAGGCGTCCTCCGAAAAGGAGTCCCTTGGACTGTGGACTGCAGGGGGCGTGAAGTCTAAATTTTTCTGCGTCTGCGCAGCCAGGTGACACACCCTACCCGGCTACCCGGCCGGTACGGTCAGTTCGGAGTTTAGTTTCTATGGCTCTTTATAAACACAGAAAGATTCTGCCATCATATCGTGTAATGCACGTTTTCTGAAGGTAAAAGCAACGAAAATGCAGTCGACCAGTATAAATGCAGTCGCAACATAACCAATCACATCCAGAAAGCTTGTTCCCTGTTGTGCCTGGCCGAGTTCCATCAATGATTCGGCGGACTGGAATTCCGGCGATGAATATAAAATCAGCTGACTTGCCAGGCTGACGCCGGCCGACAGGAGAAACGGGAAGAACCGAATGTACGCACTGAATAAAGAGAGCTTGTTGCCGTTATCGTTGATGACTTTGATTTTGCAAGCCATCTTGCCCAGTGTCGCCCCAAAAAATGATTCCATGAAAGGTTTGTATATGAGACCCGGCAGGCTTGATAAAACTAACAATACGGAGCTTTTAGGATACCATGTATTCCAGATGCTCAGAACAATGATCGGGATAAATATCAGAGAATCGATAATGCTCGCACCGAACCTGATCCAGAATCCTGCCGGCCGTGAATAACCTTCTATGGCTTCTCCGCAATGGGGACAAAATTCCACCCACTCTGTAAATTCCTGTTCGCAACTTTTACATTTTCTGGTTTCCATGCTTTTTCCTTATCTTAACCGGGTTTTTCCATATTGCTTCGTAAACAGTACTCATGCACCCACCGGCCTCTATAATTGTACAATATATGGTTAGATTTCAACACTTTAACTCTTCACGAATTAAGCAGCCTTCACAGGGACAGAACGCTCGAATATTCTGTTCCGGGGTGGCCGGTGGCACCTCACAGCCCGGCATTAAAATAAATTTGTCACCACCCGCCTTAAGACACTGCCTTGCGGCCTCGGCAACATCTTCCGGACTGCCCTCTAATAAAACACCTGCCGGGTTGAAGTTCCCGCAAAGCGTAATGTCAGGCCCGGCAAATTCTCTGGCCTTATCAAGAGGGACCATCCAGTCGACATCTATAATGTCCGCGCCGCTCCGTGCCATGTGTGAAATATGGTTTATAATATTGCCGCAAATATGCAGTTTTACAGCGGCCCCGGCGTTATGAATCGCTTCGATTAATTTCTTCTCAAAAGGCAGGACAAATTCGGCGTACATATCCGGCGCAATCAAACTCGCCGCCGCATCTCCTATACCAATCATGTCTGCTCCGGCCTTTACCTGTGCAACGGCAAAGGCGATTGCATTCTGGATGATTACCTCGCCCGCCTTGATAAACATTTCCGGCCTGTCCACCAAATCTAAGAAGGTCTTTTCCACACCGCGCAGGTCGGCATATTCAGCCATCGGGCCTTCCACCCAGCCAAGTACGCTGTGGGTCTGACCAACTTCATCGGCCATCTTTCGCACACTTTCAATCCGCTGCTTCGGCCGGTCGGCATTTTCTATATCGAGCGGCTTTACTTTTACTATATCGTCGTATGTCTTTATCAATACATCTTTAGGCTTTCCGACGCCTTCGGCGGGATAATCGAATTCCATTCCGTATGCCGATGCCTCCCGCCAGGGGTCGCTTATAGCGCTTATCTGGTCGAGATTAAACGCCCGGGTAACTGCGAGTTGAGCCTTAACAAGGACATCCCCATCGAGATAATAATCTCTGTATGTATGACCGATGAAATTGGCCGACCACGCCATAAATATTGGAATAACAGCGGGGCGGTCATAGGGTTCCGACCTGAGAATCGAATAAATTCGTTCTTTCGGAGTCATAATTCACTCTAAGTTTATAGCTGGTGACATGTCCGGCGGTGACGAGTTTACTAAAGATAAAAAAGAGGCCTTAACCTGCTCAAATGTCGGTTTTTTAGGCGATTTATCAGTATCCGGTTTTTTCAACCACTGGGGCGAGAACATAATAAAATAATCGAATTCGGCCGATATCTGGTCCTGGCTTTGTCGAAAGGCTTCTCGCAACAGCCGCTTTAATCGGTTACGCACAACTGCGTTTCCGCAGGATTTTTTAACAGAGATGCCAAGACGTGGAAAACCACAATCGTTTTTGGCCATATAGAGCGTAAGCAACTCGTTACTCAGACGCTGACCGCGTGCCAGAACGGCCTTGAATTGCCTGTTATTGACAAGCCTTTTCTTTTTGGGAAATGAAAACCGCTTCAAAAATCCACCACCTTTGAAATCAATCCTAACTAAGCAGGTTCGACATTGTGTATACTATCAGCTTTTTGTTGTCGCGATAAGACCTCGGCACTAAGTGACCGGTGAACCGCACGGCAATTCAAAACACCTGCGAAACTGTCGTCTTGTCGCGAAGTGACAATCGGCAGATGCTCGAGGTCAAAATGCCTTGCTTTGTCAAAAGCCTTGGCCAATGGTACATCGGGTGTTGCTTTGGCAATAACAGGCTCGACAATATCAAGGGCAACCAGCCAGTCATTTAGCTCATGTGTTTCAAAAGTGCTTCTGATACCATCCAAAGTTATACCGCCAACTAATTTATTTTCGTCGTCTACAACCGGGTAGAAGAAATTACTGGTGCCGCTGACCACTTTTATAACCTCGCTCAGGGGCATCCCCGCCGAGATGACAGGCACTTCGGAGTCCATAACGTCACCTACATTATGTGTTTTAACAAGGTCTTCTTCGGTAATGTTAAGACCTAATTCACCGGCCTTTTTCGCGCCGTACTTCACACCAAAGGGCCCAATAAGCTGAAGCACAAATGCCCCTAAAAGAACAACTAACAGCATTATCGAGCTCATGTCCTCTTCAAACTTGCTACTTGCCATTATCAGCAGTCCCACAGCAATACCCCCCTGTGGATAAAGGCAAAATCCAAGATAGTTCCTCACACTCTTGACTGTCTTGGAATACAGTGCTCCCAGATATGCCCCGCCGGTCTTGCCGATTATGCTGCCTATCACATAAGCCAGCATAAGCAGACATATCATCTTGTCCACATCTTTAATATTCAGCCTGGCTCCGACCAGAACGAAAAAGAGAGCATAGACCGGTATAGAAAACCGATGCATTACTTCAAAACTCGATGACATTCTTCTCGGTTCGATATTTATCAAAGTAACGCCTAAAACCATCGTTGCGATAATAATATCGAGATGCAAAGCCACTGCTGCACCGATGATAACCAACACTGCACCAACGGAAAAAGCCAATATCGTGCCCGGCTCGTCAATCCGTTTAAGAATCCAGATAAGAACCAGCCCCGCCACAAGACCTATAGCAATAGCGCCCGCGATATGATAAAAAGACACTCCCAGGGCGTACATAAGCCCTTTTTCTCCATGCCCTGTAATCACGCCGGCAACACTGATGCCCACGGCGTAAAGCACCAATGCAAGGGCATCGTCCAGCGCGACAACCGCTGTTAACATCGCTGTAAGTGGCCCGCGTGCTTTATACTCCCACAGAACGCTTACGGTTGAGGCCGGGTCGGTCGCTGCGCATATCGCGGCAAAAACCACCGAAACTGCCAGCGACATCTTCCATTCATAGAAAAAAATCATTATCCCGAAGCTCAGCATGCCTACCAGCAGGAATGCTGCCAAACCTTCGAACAGCAGGATTGCCATTACTTGTCTGCCGAATTTGACAAATATGTCGCGTTCTAATTCTCCACCAATTAGAAAACCAATCACGCCCAGTGCAAAGAGATTGAATGGCTCGAGCGATTCTACTGTTTCGAGGGGAATGATACGAAAAAGAGGGCCAAGAAGAAGGCCGATTGTAACATAGCCGATTATTTGCGGAATGTGAAATCGCTGAATTACCTTTGCCCCGACCGTACCTAAGAAAATCGCGATACCGATAGGTAGAATCAGCTGAGCTCCTCCGCCTTCCGCCAGAATATTTAACAATGATCCGGTCATTCTGATATTTTCAAAAAGATTATTACCATGCTAAACAACAGAATTTATAAAACCTTGATGCAGTTACAAACTTAAGCCCCAAAACCGCTATAATAGTCTCTAAATTCCTTTTGTCAAACAGTTTTATAAGCGCAGTCAGCCAACAATACGTTAGTAGTTTTAAGTCTTATTGTATATGGCTATCGCAGGATTTATGGTCATATTTTAGAGTAATCAGTTATGTGCTCTTTACGAGTTTATAACTAATAAATCCTACTTATTGTTAACTGTAACACCGGGCCAATCATCAGTGCGGAATGGAGAAGCAGGCAGCCCTTCTTTATTATATAGGTTGCATACCGGATTATCCGCCCAGGCATAACGTACGGCAACAGGCGCGGAAATTTGTTCACTGCTAACCACAACACTATCACCGTCTATCTTTGCATCGGACCAGACGAACTTACGGTCGGCCCCGGCAATGGCAAAACCTTTCAATGGCTCGTTTCCACCAGCGACAAGCCCGCCGCCGACATGGTCAAAGTCGAGGATAACCTTTTCATCTTTGATTGTCATTGATTTATAGATAGGCCCGGAATACACAAGCTCTTTTCCAAAGCTCCTGGCCAAAGCCCATAGCGCCAGACGTTTACCAACATCCTGCTTGTTTTTCGGATGTATGTTGTTGGCTTCTCCGATATCTATAATAACCGCCATCCCCGTGTTAGGCAGAGCCAATGTCATTAGCTGGGCCTCACGAAGCTCCGCCCAGTCACTTTCTTTTGGCTGTGGATTGACAGCTTTATAATTTGCCAATTGTACGAAGAGGAAGGGAAAAGCTCCCTGCCCCCAGTCGTTGCGCCAGTTCTTTATCATTGCCGGAAAGATTTTGCGATACTGATACGCCCGGCCGGCGTTTGTTTCCCCCTGATACCATATAGCTCCGCGAATTCCGTAGGGAATCAACGGAGCGAGCATGGCATTGTATAATCCTGCTGGTGAGTGTGAGTGTCCGGGTCCGAATGGTGCGCGCGGCCTCTGAGGTAAGCTTGCGCCTTCGGCCTTGGCCTTCTTAAAAGCTTCCCTCCATTCATTCATCTTCAGGTCATATTCTTGTTTTGCCTGGGGATATTTCGAAATCGCTTCGTCATACCGCTCCAAAATCGGCGCCGCATCCGATTCTTTCTCAAGTATTTCTCGTCTTGTCCACGCCTCGGAAGGGGTCCCGCCCCACGATGTATGAATTAATCCAATCGGCACATCAAGTTCTTTGTGCTGCTCTCGACCGAAATAGTAAGCCACAGCTGAAAAACCGGGGACCGTTTGTGGACTGCATAGTGTCCATCTGCCCCTGCAATCCGGCTGTGGTTTCTCCGCCACTCTTTTTACGACTGTAAATAATCGAATGTTTGGACAATCGGCTGAAGCAATCTCCTGCTTAGCGTTATTTGTTCTTCCCACCGGCCATTCCATATTCGACTGGCCTGAACAGACCCAAACTTCACCGACCATAATATTTTCGAGTTTTATTTTGTTTTTGCCGCTGATGGTCATTTCATAGGGGCCACCAGTCTGAGGTGAATTCATTTTAAACTTCCACTTGCCATTTTTGTCCGCAGTCACCGCCCATCTCATACTATGCCAGCTAACACTGACCATAACCTCCTCGTTAGGCTCTGCCCAGCCCCAGATAGGTACTTTCATATCTCGCTGTAGAACCATATTGTTGCTTATTACAGCCGGCAGCTTAACATCTGCTAAAACAGAGTTGGCATTTATCAGCAGCAATGCCCCAAAAAGAATTAAAATCTTAGTTTGGCTCGAATTAGTTCTCTGGTGATTCATCTTTTGGCTCCTTAAATATGTAAAATTGGACGCATAAAAACTTATTCATCGTAGCCTGACAGCCGAAAATAGTAAATAATAAACAAGAAAAATTTAACTGATATCTTTCCGAACGTTAAACTTTGCGTTGAACAAGGAAGGGTAAAAAGGCATAGAAGCATATAAAAGGTGCTTGCATAGTTAGTCTAAAGTGATAAATTTGCTAAAAAGCTTCGTTGTTTCAGGCACCAAGTGACCTCGCAGGCAATGTAAAGGCGACTTCAGATAAGTTGATCAAAGAAGGTAAAGCAATGTTAAAGTTAGCATCTGTTGTTATAATTTCACTTGGGATTTCATCAGTTCAGGCAGTCGAACCTTTCCATGTGGTACTCACCGACGTCGAGCAGAACATTTACAAAGAAACATTTAATATCACAAGCCGTGATGTCACGCCGGATTGTCCTTCTTTCTGGTCGGTTCGTAAGTATGTTCTTCACGGAGGGAAACAGGAAGGTGTCGAGGTAGTTGAGGTTAACAACGGCAAGCTTAACCTTACAATTGTACCGACGCGCGGGATGTCCATCCAGCAGGTGCTAATGGACGATTTGCGTCTCGGCTGGGATTCGCCGGTAAAGGGCCTGGTTCACCCGAAATACATCAACCTGCATACTCGTCAGGGGCTGGGCTGGTTGGAAGGCTTTAACGAATGGATAGTGCGATGTGGGCTTGAGTTTTTTGGTGGAGCCGGAACCGATGAGTTCATCGATAACACTGGAAAAAAAGCAAGGATGGATTTAACGCTGCACGGCAAAATAGGCAATACTCCTGCATCGCACGTGGAAGTTATTGTTGAGCGTCAAGAGCCTTATCGTATCCGAGTACGCGGCAGGGTTGATGAAACCTCTATGCACGGGCCGAAGCTTGAACTATGGACTGAAATTCTAACTGTGCCTGGTTCCAACACTTTTCAGATTTTAGACAAAGTGACCAATCTAAGTGCTATTGAGCAGGAGTTCGGTATCCTTTACCACTCAAATTACGGCACACCTCTAATGGAGAAGGATGCGAAGTTCATTGCGCCGGTGCGTCAGGTAACGCCGATTAATGAGCATTCCGCATCAGATATCTCCACCTACAACATCTATCGTGCCCCGATGCAGGGTTTTGCGGAACAAGTTTATTGCCTGCAGCTTTGGGCCGACAGAAACGACCGAACAAAGGTTATGCTTCGTAACGCCGCGGCCGACAAGGCCGTTTCAATGGCATTTTTCATCAGTCAGTTGCCTTATTTTACACTCTGGAAAAATCCGGTGGCTTACGAAGATGGATATGTAACAGGCCTGGAACCGGGCACCGGCTTTCCACATAACAGAGCTATTGAGCGTGTATTTAACCGTGTTCCTAAGCTTGCCCCACATCAAAGCCGCCTTTTCACAATTGATTTTACGCTTCACCTTGGCAGGAAGCAGGTCGATGCTGTAGCCAAAGAAATCGTTAGTATCCAGGCTGGCCGTGAAACTAAGATTGACACGGACCCTCTTCCTACCGAAAAAGTGAGTCTGGGTGATATTGTCAAGGCCGCGAGAACCTGGAGGCCTTCTTACGTATCCTGGTATGGTAAAGAGGCTCCGGATTTCACGTTAACTGCTCTCAATGGCAAGGAGCATAAATTAAGCGATTACCGGGGCAGGAATGTTTTAATTATTTTCTGGACAACGTGGTGTGTGCCTTGTAGAAAGGAAATACCATATCTGATTGAACTACGAAAAACCGTCAGCGGAGAAGATTTAGCAATGCTGGCTATATCTAATGAAAAATTGGAGCTTGTCCAAAAAGTCGTGTCCCAACTTGGAATGAATTATACCGTCCTTCTCGAAAAAGATAATATGCCGAACCCATTTGGAGTTATGAAAATTTTCAGAACAACCGGCATCCCATGCAGCTTCTTTATCGACCCGCAGGGTAAAATCAAGCTGGCAACTTCTGGTTTAGTATCATTAAAAGAAATCAAAGCTATATTAAAAACTGAATAGCATAAAGGAGCGTTGGTCTTACATCGATAATTTATAGGAGAGTAGTAAAATGTTTGAACAAAAGAAAAAAAGAGTTTTTTGGTTGAAGTTTAGTGCCCTAACAATTTTACTTGTTGCTATAGTAGTCTGGGCGGGGTGCAAAGAACGTTCATCTGAACAATCCAAGGCTGAAAGTATTCACTCTGAGCCCACAAGTTCTGAACCTGTAACCCAACCTAAAAGTGAATCGGCAAAAATAGATACAAAGCCTAAGCCAAAGATGAGTTTAAGCGATGTCATTAAAGCTGCAAAAACCTGGGGTCCTGCCTTCACTCCCTGGTATGGCAAAGAGACGCCGGATTTCACTTTGACCGATATCACAGGCGAAAAACATAAACTAAATGATTACAAAGGCAGAGATATTCTGCTTGTTTTTTGGCTACCTGGTGCGGCCCCTGCCGAGTTGAAATACCACATCTAATAGAACTACGATAAACCATCGGCCCGGATAAATTAGCGATACTGGCAATTTCAAATGAGCAGACGAGCTTGGTGAAAAGCTTCGTCGAACAGACAAAAATCAACTATACGGTCATGCTTGATAGAGGTACTCTGCCAAGCCCATATAATGGTATAAACGTTATCCCGAGCAGTTTCTTCATTGATTCCGAAGGCAAAATAAAGCTGGCTACTTCAGGCTTGGTATCACTTGAGGAAATAAAGGCTATACTGCAGGCTAAATAGCTGTAAGAAGTTTTTACTTAAAGGCCGGCCCGCTTCGCCAGCGAATCGAGGCGAGCAGGAAAATTCAGGTGATACGGATTCCGGAATGTCTTTCCGGCAGCATGTTAATTCTCAACGGTGTGCTTGAGGTGTAGTTTTTTTTGTTTGTCCGTATCGGTTCCTGCCTCTAATCTTCTTGCAATATTGACCTTTCAGATGTAAAGTAATAGTGAATTTTTAACAATGAATCTTTCTTTCCCGCTTCGACGAATCGAGGCGAGCGGAATGGGTTTTTACTTCTGTCATTTTATAATTAAAGAAAGGAAAAGCTTATGAAATCTTGGGATAAAAAAGCAAGCCAATCCGTGACTTACAAAAGCGTAATCTCGATTATTTTGATAGTTCTGATTCTTTCTCCGTTTATCTTCGCCGCGGAGTCGGAGAAAATCCAAAGTGCAACAGTCCAGTCACCCAACGAAAATATAACAGTAACCGTCCGTTTATCTCCTGCCACACAGTCCCTTGAATACAAAGTTGATTACGCCGGCAGCGAGGTAATTTCATATTCCCCTCTTGGTATTATTCTTGATGACCAAAAATTCGCGGATAACCTGAATTTGGTTGAAATAGTTGATTGTCCTGTTATAGATGAAACATACACAATGCCGCATGGCAAACGTCGTATTTGCCGCAATTACTACACTGAATCAAAGATTGAACTCCAAAATGATAATGGCGCTGAGCTTGAAGTTATATTCCGGGCTTATAACGATGGTGTCGCCTTGCGTTACCGCTTCCCCGCCCGCTTCGACGAATCGAGGCGAGGTACCAGCGAGAAAACCTGCACTGTCACCAAAGAACTCACAGGCTTTCAATTGCCCACAAGAGGTAAAGTCTGGCTTCATCCGTACGACAAAGTTACTAAGTACAGCCCCGCCTATGAAACTTATTATCTCAATGGCATACCAGTTGGAACATCCTCACCAGATGAACAAGGTTGGGCTTTTCCAGTCCTTTTCAGTAACCCCACCGCATCTCGCTGGGGTCTTATTACCGAAGCCGCAGTGGACCCAGCCTATTGTGGCAGCCAGCTTGAGCAGGATGCCCCTGACGGTCTCTACCGAATTTGCTTCCCCAACGAAGGCGAAGGAAACTACACCGGTAAAATCAATCCCTCCTCGACCTTGCCCTGGGCCACTTCGTGGCGCGTTATCATCCTTGGTGACAGCCTTGCTCCAATTGTCGAATCTACTCTTGTCACTAATCTTAATCCGCCTTCTATCGTCGAAGACACTTCCTGGATAAAACCCGGCCGGGCCTCCTGGAGCTGGCTTTTCGACCACGACAGCCCACAGGACCATGACAAGCTCCGCCAATGGATCGACCTTAGTGCCGAGATGGGCTGGGAATACTCCCTTATCGATGCCAACTGGAACATCATGAAGAACGGAACCATCCATGACCTCATCGCCTATGCCAAACAGAAAGGTGTTGGCCTGCTCCTCTGGTACAACTCAGGCGGTCCGCATAACCAGGTCACAGAAAAGCCGCGCGGTACTATGTTCCGCAAAGATGTCCGCCGGTTCGAATTCGCCATGCTCAAAAAATGGGGTATCAAAGGCGTCAAGGTTGATTTCTTCCAGTCTGACAAGCAGGACATCATCCGGCTGTACCATGACATCCTCAAGGACGCCGCGGACTACCAGATAATGGTCAACTTCCACGGTTGCACCCTGCCTCGCGGATGGTCCCGCACATACCCGCACCTGATGACAATGGAAGCGGTTAAAGGTGAGGAATGCTACAGCTTCGATAGACTCTATCCCAAGATGGCACTCAGTCTCAACACCATCGTTCCTTTCACCCGCAACGTTGTCGGTCCTATGGACTTGACCCCTGTTATGTTCTGGGACAACGTATATCCTCATCTGACATCTTACGCTCATGAACTCGCTCAGGCTGTTGTTTATGAATCAGGCTGGATACACTTTGCCGATGGCCCAAAGGCATATCTCGAACTGCCAAATACTGCAAAACAGTTTCTAAAAGACGTCCCGGCTGCCTGGGACGACACTACGTTCCTCGCCGGCTACCCCGGTAAATACGTCGTCATCGCCCGCCGCAAGGGCAATCAATGGTTCATTGGGGGCCTGACAGGTGAAGAAAGCCCGCGCACGCTGAACCTCGACCTGGGCTTCATCGGCCTTGGCTCATATAAAGCTACAATTATCACGGATGGTTCTGAGGCCCGTTCATTTAAAGCATACGGCCAAACACTAACCGCCGATTCAAAACTCAAAATCACAATGCAAAAATACGGCGGCTTCACAGCCCAACTCGAACCCTAAAGTGGGGTCCAGCAACGCAGGACGAAAACTCAGTATTCCCGCCGTTTAGTTATGCCCGGCTGAGGAACGGGATATTTGCCATCAGGCCCGGCCTGTAAGGGCGCAGGAGAATCCATCGTTAATTTGTCTATGCCGGGTGCCATCTCGTGGTCACAGTTGAGAATCTCGTCGTAGGTGATTTCCTGGCCGGTGTGTGCGGCCATGCGACCTAAGCTCGTCACGAGGCTGGCCCGGACGCCGCGCTCGGTTTCATTGTAGGGTTTGTCGTTGCGGATAGCGTCAATCAGGTCGTTCCATTCGTTTTGATACGGATTACGTTCTTCCCGTCTGACTTTGGATTCCCAGAGCATATTCGAGCGAGTCGGATTCTGGCCTTTGTGAGTGCTGGAAGGCATCCCGCAGTCACCGCTCTTTGAGACAATCGCCATGCCTTTACTGCCGTGAGCATAGCTGGAGTAGATATCGTTGCAACCCATAATGCAGCGCCCATCCAGGAAGAATTTGCTGCCGTCAGCGTAGGTGTATTCCACCGAATACGTATCGAAATTCTGGTCCACATAAGTGATGCCTTCGG